>DASVLN010000547.1:0-9335 GCA_036384855.1 Burkholderiaceae bacterium
GAAGACGCCTTCCCCACGCGCCTGCGCGCTCGCGATCGCCATCCTGCTCGCGGGCTGCACGTCGCCACCTGCCGGCCACGCGCCGGCCGCTGACGCGGCACCGCCGCCCTCGACGTACTGGCGAGCGGCCGATCCCGCGACGCAAGGGGCCGCCTGCCGCGCCGTGCTCGACGACCTGCACGCCCGCGTACGCGCGCAGCCGACCACCGCGATGATGGCCGTGCGCGGCGACCGTGTCGTCTTCACCGAGGGGCCGGTCGCGCAGGCCTCGCAGATCGCGTCCGCGTGCAAGAGCCTGCTCGCGATGCTCTACGGACGACCCGTCGCCGACGGCCGCATCCACCTCGACGCGACGCTCGCGGACCTCGGCATCGACGACATCGGTGGCCTGCTGCCGCTCGAACGCACCGCCCGCGTGCGCGACCTGCTCGCCGCGCGTTCGGGCGTCTACCACCCGGCCGCCAACGGCGGCGACGACGCCGACGCGGCACCGCCACGCGGCTCGCGCCCGCCCGGCACCTACTTCCTCTACAACAACTGGGACTTCAACGCCCTGGGCGACATCTATGAGCAGCGGACCGGCCGCGACCTCTACGACGCCTTCGCCGACGAGATCGCCACGCCACTGGGCCTGGAGGACTGGCATCGCGAACGCGAGCACCGCAGCGGCGATACGTCGCGGTCGATCCACCGCGCGTATTACTTCCATCTCTCCGCGCGCGACATGGCGCGCATCGGCGAGCTGGTGCTCGCGGACGGCCGCTGGGACGGCCGCCAGCTCGTGCCCGCCGACTGGGCGCGCACGATCACGGCGCCCGTCACGCACGCGGCGGACATGCATCCGGCCCGGCGCGCGCGCCACGCGATCGGCTACGGCCTGCTGTGGTGGGTGCCCGAGCCGCCGGCCGGATCGCCGCTCGCGCCGGCGCTGGCCGGCTCGGCCATGGCCTGGGGCTACTACGGGCAATGGATCCTCGTCATGCCGGCCCGGGGGATGGTCGTCGTGCACAAGTTCGACACCCGCGCACGGCCCGACGATGCGGTGCAGCCGCGCACGCTGCCGGTCGAGACCTTCCTGCGCGAGGCGGTCGAGCTCGCCGACGCGCCCTGCGCCTGATCACTTCACGGCGCCCGCCGTGATGCCGCGGATCAGGCCGCGCGAGAACAGCAGGTACAGCGCCATCACCGGCACGATGCTCAGCGACAGCGCGGCCAGCACCGCGTTCCAGTCGGTGACGAACTGGCCGATGAAGACCTGCGCGCCGAGCGTGATCGTCTTCGTGTCCTCGCCCGGCGCGAGGATCAGCGGGAACCACAGGTCGTTCCAGATCGGGATCATCGCGAACATGGCGACGCTGACCATCGCCGGCCGCAGCAGCGGCAGCACGAGGCCGAAGAAGATGCGGTACTCCGACAGCCCGTCGACGCGCCCGGCGTCCTTCAGCTCGCCCGACAGCCCGCGCATGAATTCGTCGAGCACGAAGACCGCCATCGGCAGCGACTGCGCCGTGTAGACGAGGATCAGCGCCGTGCGAGTGTTCACGAGCCCGCCGGCGACCATCATCTCGAGGATGCCCACGGTGCCCAGGCGGATCGGCACCATCAGGCCGATCGTCAGGAACAGGCTCGTGAGCGCATTGAGGCGGAACTTGTACTCCGACAGCGCGAACGCGGCCATCGCGC
Source organism: Burkholderiaceae bacterium (assembly GCA_036384855.1). Lineage (GTDB taxonomy): Bacteria > Pseudomonadota > Gammaproteobacteria > Burkholderiales > Burkholderiaceae_C > Scleromatobacter. Next base: position 1,684 of record DASVLN010000547.1, read on the forward strand.
CGAACAGCAGCGTCGCGGCGATGGACACCACCGTGACGATCACGCTGTTGGCGAACCAGACCTGGAAATGCCCCTCGCCCAGCACGGTCGAGAAGCCGACCGGGTCGAAGGTGGACGGCGTCGGCAGCGCGAGCGGCGACGAGAAGATCGCGCGCCGCGACTTGAACGCGTTCATCACGATCAGCGCGACCGGCGACAGCGCGACGAGCGTGAAGAAGGCGAGGATCGCATGCGCGGTCAGCGTGCGTCCGGAGCGGCGGGGTCGGCGGGCCATGGGGCGTCCTCACAACTCGTAGCGCGACAGGCGCCGCTGCACGAGGAACAGGTAGGCGCACACGACGCCCAGGATGATCAGCAGCATCAGCGTCGCGATCGCCGCGCCCATGTTGGGGTCGCCCAGCTGCAGCTGCGCGCCGAAGAAGGTGCGGTACAGCAACGTGCCGAGGATGTCGGTCGAGAAGTCCGGGCCGGCGAGCGCACCCTGCGCCGTGTAGATCAGGTCGAAGGAGTTGAAGTTGTTGACGAAGGTCAGGATCGCCACGACGCCGATGGTCGGCCACAGCAGTGGCAGCTTGATGCGGAAGAACTGCGACAGGCCGGTGACGCCGTCGAGCTCCGAGGCCTCGAGGATCTCGTCCGGGATGGCGAGCATCGCGGCGTAGGTCAGCAGCATCGGGATGCCCAGCCACTGCCAGACCGAGATCAGCCCCAGCGTGGTCAGCGCCGAGGACTCGCGACCCAGCCACGGGTGGAAGAACGCGCCCAGGCCGACGTCGCGCATCAAGCGCGGGGTGATGCCCCACAGCGGCGACAGGATCAGCTTCCAGACGAAGCCCACGATCACGTAGGACAGCATCGTCGGCATGAACAGCGCGGTGCGGTAGAAGCCGCTGCCGCGCAGCCGCGGCAATGACAGCAGCGCCGCCAGCGCGATGGCGATCGGCACCATCACCAGCAGGTGGATCAGGAAGAACCGCGTGTTGTTGGCGAGCGCGTTCCAGAACGAATGCGACCACAGCGGATCGCCGATCAGGCGCGCGAAATTGGCGACACCGTCGTACACGTACCCCGTATCCGTACGACGCAGGAACGCGAGCCGCAGCGTCTCCAGCAGCGGCAGCACCATCACGCCGACGTAGACCAGCAGCGCCGGCGCGAGGAACACGCCGATGTGCCAGCGCACCGGACGCCGCCGCGCGCGCCGCGCCCGGGTGCGCGCGGGCGCGCCGGCGACGGAAGAGGCGATCGCCTCGCTCATCGCGGCCTCGCCTTCACTTGGCGGGGTGATACCACTTGTCGAGGCCCGCCTGCAGGCGCTGCCCCGCGGCCTCGGGCGTGATCGTCCCGTTGATCACGCCCGAGCCGACGACCCAGGACTCGTTCTCGAGGTTGGGCGTTCCGCGCGAGAGGATCTGGTAGGTCGGCCGGATCGTCGACTCGCACTTCGCGCGCCAGCTCACGAACTCCCTGGCGAGCGGATCCTTGACGTCCACCGGGTTCTTGTTGAGGCTGAAGAAGCCGGGCAGCGCGTTCGAGTACAGCGCCGCGAACTCGGGGCCGGCGACCCACTCGAGGAACTGGCGCGCCTCGGCCGGGTGGGCCGACTTCGCGTTCACGCCCATCGCGATGTCCGGGTGGTCGGAGATGTAGCACTTGTCGCCGGCCTTGGGCACCGGCGGCGGGAACGCGCCCATCTTGAACTGCGCCTGCTTGTTGAAGCCGGAGATCTCCCACGAGCCCGACGGATAGATCGCCGCGCGGCCGAGCGTGAACATGTTCTGGCTGTCGGAGTAGGTCTGCGACTCGAAGCCGTCTGCCAGGTAGGGCTTCCACCGGGCCAGCACGCGCCAGGGCGCGACCCAGTCGGGATCGGTCAGCTTCTGCTTGCCCGCGATCAGCGCCTTGCGGCCCGCCTCGCCCTTGTAGTAGACCGGGCCGATGTTCTGGAAGCCCATGCTCGCGGTCTCCCAGCCGTCCTTGGTGCCCATCGCGAGCGGCACGAACTCGCCGTCGGCCTTGATCTTGTCGAGCACGGCGAAGAACTGGTCGACCGTCTGCGGGGGCGTCAGCTTGAGCTTGGCGAACGCGTCCTTGTTGTAGATGAAGCCGTGGATCACCGAGGCCATCGGCACGCAGAACGTCGTCTTGCCGTCGTCGGTCGTCCACGCAGCGCGCGCGACGGGCGTGAAGTTGGCCAGGCCCTTGAGGTCGTTGACCGAGGCGAGCTTGCCCTTCTTGAACAGGTCGAGCGAAGCGTCGAACGGCCGGCAGGCGACGAGGTCGCCCGCGGTGCCGGCGTCGAGCTTGGAGTTGAGGGCGGCGTTGTACTCGGTCGGTGCGGTGGGCGTGAACTTCACCTGGATGTTCGGGTGAGACTTCTCGAACGCGGGGATGATCTGGTTCTGCCAGATCGCCAGGTCCTCGCTGCGCCAGCTCTCGATGGACAGGGTCACGGGCGCCGCCTGCGCGGCGGCGGCGGCCAGGGCCGAGATCGCGGCGGCGACGGCGGCGAACGGCAGGTTCGGGGACACGCGCTTCATGCTCATGGTCTGGGACTTTCTTGTGTGGAGGGCCGACGCCCGGTGAACGCCGGTCCGCCGTCGCGCCGCGTGAGCGATCGTTCACCCACGCGTGCCCCGGCAGCCCCGGCCGGGGCCCACTTTGCTGCGAAGGCGGCGCGGTCGCATCGTGGCAAACCACGACTCGCGTCGACGCCCGCGCGGAATGCGCGCGCGCAGGCCGAGGATCCTTCGGCAGCGCGTGTCCGGAGCGCTTCGGTCCGAAGAAAATTCGGAATTTCTGGAACCGGTACCAAACTTGCCGGCACGACCGCTTCGCCCGCGGCGGCGGTCAGCCGGCCGTCGCGCCGGCGGCGTGGGCGGCCAGGCCGTCGACCAGCGCGGCGAAGGTCACCGCGCAGCGCGGGCTCGCGCGCAGGTCCTCGTGCATCGCGATCCAGGTGTCGAGGGTGACCGAGAACTCCGACGGCAGCACGCGCACGATCGCCGGGTCGCGCGCGGCCAGCGCGCACTGGCAGATGCCGATGCCGAAGCCGGCGCGGATGGCGGCCAGCTGCGCGAGGTCGGAGTCGGCCCGCAGTGCGAAGTCCGATCGCCGCAGCGCCGGATACGCCGCCTGCAGGCGCCGGATCGCGGCGTTCTCACGGTCGAAGCCGACCAGCGCGTGGCCGGCGAGCTCGTCCATCGTGCGGGGCGTGCCGCAAGCCTCGAGGTAGCGCCGGTGCGCGTGCAGGCCGCACTCGATGCCGCCGACGTGGCGCGCGACCAGCGGCCCCTGCGTCGGCCGCACCATGCGCACGGCGATGTCGGCCTCGCGCCGCAGCAGGTCGCCGACCTCGTTGGACGGCACCAGCTCGAAGACCAGCGCCGGATGGCGCGCCCGCAGCGCGGCGAGGAGGGGCGGCAGCACCTCGACGCCGATCACCTCGCTCGCGGTGATGCGCACCGTGCCGCGCACCTCGCCGCCGTGGCTGGCCGCCACCCGCCGCAGCGCCGCGGCGTTGGCGGCCAGGCCGGCCGCGTAGGGCCGCAGTTCGAGCGCGGCCTCGGTGGGCGCGAAGCCGTCGAACGAGCGCGTGAACAACTTGAGCGCCAGCGCCTGCTCGAGCTGGTCGACGTGGCGGCCGAGCGTCGGCTGCGTCAGCCCCAGCACCCGCGCCGCGGCCGACAGCGAGCCGGCGTCGAGCACCGCGAGGAAGGAGCGGTACCACTCCCAGTTGGGCTCGGGCCCGGCCGGCAGGATGGGGGGTGTCGTCGGGCTATTCATTTTCGTATGACCGCAAGAAGATTCTCGGCGATTTCCATTTGACCACCGACATCCCAGACTGGCGTCACCCGATTGACCAACGCCCCGCCAGGAGACCCGACCATGACCCAAGCCGCCCCCAAGATCGCGCTGTTCGGCGCCGCCGGCGCCATCGGCAACACCGTCGCCCGCAGCCTCGCCGCGCAGGGCACGCCCTACCGCGTCGTCGGCCGCCACCGCGCGGCGCTCGAGCGCGACTTCGGCGCCGACCCGCTCGCCGAGATCGCCACCTGGGATCCGGACTCGCCCGCCTCGGTGCGCGCCGCGGCCGAGGGCATCGAGACCATCGTCTACATGGTCGGCGTCGACTACACGCGTTTCGAGCTTCACCCGCAGCTCATGCGCAAGACGCTGGACGGTGCGGTCGCCGCGGGCGTCCGGCGCATCCTGCTGATCGGCACGGTCTATCCGTACGGCCGGCCGCGCACGACGCCGGTGCGCGAGGACCACCCGCGCGAGCCGCACACCTTCAAGGGCCGCATGCGCAAGGAGCAGGAGGACATCCTGCTGCAGGCCCACGCCGACGGCCGCATCGGCGCCGCGGTGCTGCGCCTGCCCGACTTCTACGGCGCGGGCGCCGGCGACAAGAGCCTGCTCGCCGGCGTCTTCAAGGCCGCGGTCGAGGGCGGGACCGCCGACATGATCGGCCCGATCGACGCCCCGCACGAGTTCGTGTTCGTGCCCGACGTCGGCCCGGTCGTCGCGCGCCTGATCCGCGAGCCGGCCGCATGGGGCCACGTCTGGCACCTCGCCGGCGCGGGCACGACCTCGCAGAAGGCGCTGCTCGACGAGGTCTCGCGCCAGGCCGGCCGCCCCGTGCGCGCGCGCGTCGCCGGCAGGACGATGCTGCGCGTCATCGGCCTCTTCCAGCCCCTGTTGCGCGAGCTCGTCGAGATGCACTACCTCCAGACCCAGCCCGTCATCATGGACGACTCCGCCCTCCAGCGCCTCATCGGCCCGGTCGCGAAGACGCCCTATGCGGAGGGCGTGCGGCGCACGCTGGAGGCGCTGCGCACGCCGGCGCACGCCTGAGCCCGGCTCGCCCGCGTTCGACCGGCGTGGACGGCGACTCGTCGACCCTCGCCGCGCGTTGGCCGAAGGCGCGCGCGCGCCGCCGGCGAAATGGGCGAGGATGCGCCACTTCCAAGAATCCCGCCACCACGCCCATGTCAGCCCAACCGTCCACCGCGAGCGCCGCCGACGCGGCCTCGACCAAGCCGCCGCCGTTCAGCCGCTACCAGAAGTTCGTCGTCGGCGTCCTCGCCTTCCTGCAGTTCGCCGTCATCGTCGACTTCATGCTCATGGCGCCGCTGGGCGTGATGATCATGCCGGCGCTGTCGATCACGCCGGGCAGGTTCGGCTTCGCCGTCTCTGCCTACGCGTTCAGCGCCGGCCTGTCGAGCCTCGTGACCGCCGGCTTCGCCGACCGATTCGACCGCAAGCGCCTGCTGCTGTTCTTCTACGGCGGCTTCGTGCTCGGCACGCTGTGGTGCGGGCTGGCCGGCAGCTACGAGGCGCTGCTCGGCGCGCGCATCGTCACGGGCCTGTTCGGCGGCGTGATCGGCTCCGTCGTCATCGCCATCGCGACCGACCTCTTCCCGCCGCAGATGCGCGGCCGCGTGATGGGCACGATCCAGACCTCGTTCGCCGCCAGCCAGGTGCTGGGCATCCCGGTGGCGGTCTGGCTGTCGAACCACTGGGGCTGGCACGTGCCCTTCATCGCCATGGCGGCGCTGGGCGCGGCCGGCGGGATCGTCGTCGCGATCAAGATGAGGCCGGTCGACGGCCACCTCGGCAAGCCGCAGGAGCATGGCGCGTTCATGCACCTGTGGCACACGCTGACCGAGCCGCGCTACCTGCTCGCGTTCCTGACCGTCACGCTGCTGACCACGGGCGGCTTCATGCTGATGCCGTTCAGCAGCGCGTACACGGTGCACAACCTGGGCATCGACGTCACGCACCTGCCGCTCATCTACTTCGTCACCGGCCTGTGCACGATCTTCGTCGGGCCGCTCGTGGGCCGCATGTCGGACCGCGTCGGCAGGCTGAAGGTGTTCCTGTTCGGCAGCACGCTGTCGGTGGTGATGGTGCTGGTCTACACGCACCTGCCGCCGGTGCCGATCGCGGCGCTCGTCGTGGTCAACGTGGTCATGTTCGTGGGCATCTTCTCGCGCATGATCCCGTTCCAGGCGATGTCCGCGTCGCTGCCCGTGCCGCAGCAGCGCGGCGCGTACAGCGCGATCGGCGCGTCGATCCAGCAACTGGCGGGCGCGGTCGCGTCGGTCGTCGCGGGGCAGATCGTCGTCGCCGAGCCGGACGGCCGGCTGCTGCACTTCGATGTCGTCGGCTACGTGATGGTCGCCACCGCCGCGATCGCGGCCTGGCTCGTCTGGCGCATCAGCATCGCGATGAAGACGCAGCCGACGCACTGACGCGTCGCGCGCGCGGGCGCGGCGCGTCCGCCACGAGCCAAGGTGCCGCTGGCCGCCCGCGAGCGATGCGTCGCTCGCGCCGCCGGCGATCGCCTACGCCTCGGTCCGCAATGACAGGCGCATGCCGGGCGGGCGCCGGCCGATGGCTTCGCCGTCCTGCCGGGCGACAAATCGCGCCGCCTCGCGATCCGTGCCCTGGCCGATCCGGGCTCATCGACCGGGCGAGGCGCCGCTTAAATCCCTCATCGTGAACAAAGTCGCGAAGCGATCGACTGCTTGGGTTGGATTCGATGGTTTCGGCTGTCGAATCGCTGACAATTTGTAACGTCGCAGTCGGGCCAACGGATACCGGAGGGTCGACACCCAAGGGAGCCGGGGCCCCTGCCGCGAAACAGCCCCGACCAACGACCTGCCATCTGGAGGAGAAGTCATGAAGAAGATCGCTCTCGCCGCGCTGCTCGCGGCCTCGTTCGGCGCCCATGCCGCCGTCATCACGTTCGACGGCCTCAACCAGAACGGTACGGTGCCCATCGCGAACGGGTACGCAGGCCTCAATTGGAGCGACTTCTACACGACCAACGCCCCGGTGCAGTTTCCGGGCAGCGGCTACGCCGTGGACACGATCTCGGGCGAAGTCGCCTATAACGGCTACGCGCAGCCGGCCACCATTTCGGCGACCTCGAGCGCCGGCTTCACGCTGAACTCCGGCTACTTCGCCGCCGCCTGGATCAACGAGAATGCCGTCTTCACCGCCCGGTTCGAAGACGGCTCGACCGCCACCAAGACCTTCGCAATAACGACCGGCAGCCCCGTATTCGAGACCTTCGGCTGGCACGACCTGGCCTCGGTCACGATGGTCGGCGACGGCGGCTCGCATATTGCGGTGGAAAACCTCAACGCTGCGGCCGTTCCGGAACCCGCGGAGACCTCGCTGCTGCTGGCCGGCCTCGGCGCGATCGCCCTGGTCGCCCGCCGCCGCAAGCAGGCCTGATCCGCACGGGCGCCTGGCGCCCGCCGCAGGCCCGGACAAGCCCCGCCCGTTCGCCGCGCGGGGCTTTTCTTCATGGGGACGGACGCGGCCGCTCGCCGGGGCCGCCGTCCTTGCCCGCGGACGCGCCGCGCGCGTCCGCCAGCAGGCTCGCGAGCACCGACCGCTGGCGCTCGTCGAGCAGTGCGGCCAGGCGCTGCTGGCGCTCGCTCAGGTCCTGCAGCGCCTGCTGGCGCTCATCGCCGTCGCGCACCTCCGCCTCGACGAAGCGGCCGACCGGGTCGAGGGCGCTCACGCTGCCGACGCCCTGCGCGAGCAGCTTCTGCAGCAGCCGCTCGTTGTGCTGGCCGACCTCGACGACCGACTCCACGAAGTCGCGGAACGCTCCCTGCTGCGCGGGCGCGAGC
>DASVLN010000548.1:0-1838 GCA_036384855.1 Burkholderiaceae bacterium
CGGTCGAGGCGCACGCCGTCGATGTCGCGGCGGAGCTCCCGCGCGAGCTGAACCTGCTGTTCATCGGCAGCGGCGCCAGCGTCGCCGCGGCGGCGCTCGTCGACGCGGCCCGCGCGCGCCACGCCCTCGTGGTGACCGACCTGCCCGATGGCCTGGCCGTCGGCGCGGCGATCGCGTTCGTCCAGGTCGACGGCCGCGTGCGCTTCGAGGTCTCGCTCGCCGGCGCCCGCAAGTGCGACCTCAAGCTCAGCTCGCAGCTGATGGGGGTCGCTTGGAGAGTGCTGGAGGACGCGCCATGAGCCGCCGCACGGCCGCTGCGAAGGGGGCTCGCACCGCAGTCCCGAGGGCGGAGGCTTCCCGATGACCATCCCCACGCTGCGCAGGCGGCTGACGCGCGCGTCGCTGCTGACCACCGCCGCGGCGCTCGTCCTCGACGCGGCGCTGGTGATCGGCTACGAGTTCCAGCGCTTCCGCGTCGACGCGATCGACAACCTGCACACGCAGCAGAGCATCCTCGCGCGCGCGGTCGCGCCCTCGCTCGTGTTCAACGACCCCGAGGCAGCGCGCCAGCAGCTCACCTCGCTGGCCGAGAACCCCCGCGTGCGCATGGCCGAGGTGTTCAACGCCGCCGGCCGTCCGTTCGCGCGCTACGTGGCGAGCGCCGCGGAGGCCGCGCAACTGCCCGCCGCCAATCCGCTGCCGCGCCTGGGCAGCGGCTTCGTCGGCGACGACGTCGAGATCGCGTACGACATCTTCCACGACGGCGAGCGCATCGGCACGCTGTACCTGCGCGGCCACAGCGGCGTGGCGCGGCGGCTGGCGGTCTACGCGCTCATCCAGGCGCTGGTGATGGCGGCGTCGATGGGGCTGGCGCTGTCCGTCTTCGGGCGCGTGCAGCGGCGCATCACCGAGCCCATCATCCGCGTCGCGCAGGTCGCCCAGGAAGTGGTCGAGCGCCGCGACTGGCGCCTGCGCGCCCCGTCGGCGGACACGCGCGAGGTCGCGGTGCTGGTCGACGCGTTCAACCGCATGCTCTCCGAGATGGGCGAGCGCACGATGCAGCTGCGCCGCGAGATCGCCGAGCGCGAGCGCGCCGAGGCCGGCCTGCTCGCGGCCGACCGCCGCAAGGACGAATTCCTCGCGACGCTCGCCCACGAGCTGCGCAACCCCCTCGCGCCGATGACGAACGCGGTGGCGCTGATGCGGCGCGTGGACTGCGCGCCGCCGGTGCGCGACAAGGCCCTGGGCATCCTCGAGCGCCAGCTGCGCCACGTCGTGCGCCTCATCGACGACCTGCTGGACGTCTCGCGCATCACGACCGGCAAGCTCTCGCTGCTGATGGAGATCGTCGACCTCCACGCGGTGCTGCGCGCGGCCGTCGAGCTCATCGACCCGACGGCGCGCGACCGCCAGCTGCACCTCGACGCCGCGGTGCCGGACGAGCCGTGCTGGCTCGTCGGCGACGCCGCGCGCCTGCTGCAGGTGTTCTCGAACCTGCTGAGCAACGCCTGTCGCTACACGCCGCCGGGCGGCCGGATCCGCGTGACCGCACGCTGCGAGGGCGACGTCGCGACCGCCGAGGTGGCCGATACGGGAGTCGGTATCGACCCCGCGATGCAGGAGCGCATCTTCGACCTCTTCGAGCAGGGCGACAAGAGCCTGGAGCGCGGCAACGCGGGCCTGGGGCTGGGGCTCACGCTGGCGCGCCAGCTGGTGCTGCTGCACGGCGGCACGATCGGCGTGAACAGCCGCGGCATCGGCCACGGCTCGACGTTCTTCGTGCGCCTGCCGCGCACGGCACGGACGCCGGTCGTCGAGCCGCGGCCCGCGGCCGGCGG
>DASVLN010000549.1:0-2426 GCA_036384855.1 Burkholderiaceae bacterium
AGCGGGGCCGGTATCGCCGCGCGATGCCGGCCGGCGCGCCGCGCTGTCCGGCCGCGACTGCGGCGCGCCCGGCGGCGAGGCGTCGCGTCGGTGGCTTACAGTCCACCCTTTCAGCGTCCCGACGCCGCCTCGCCCGCGGCCAGCACCGTGCTCAAGAAGCCGACCAAGCATCAATGGATCGTCGCGGCCACGACCGCAGGACTGGCCGTCGCCGCGCTCGTGGTGGCGGTGCTCACCGCGGCGGTGGTGGTCAACGCCCAGCTGCCGGAACTCGACGAGATCACCCACTACCAGCCGCGCCAGCCGCTCGAGATCCTCACGCGCGACGGCGTCGAGCTCGCGCAGTTCGGCTCGGAACGGCGCCGCTTCATGGCGATCGGCGACTTCCCGCCGTTGCTCAAGCGCTCGCTGCTGGCCACCGAGGACGCCGACTTCTACGAGCACAGCGGCATCAGCATCAAGGGGATCGCGCGGGCCTTCCTCGAGAACCTGGTCCACCGCCACAAGCAGGGCGCCTCGACGATCACGCAGCAGGTGGCGCGCAACTTCTTCCTGAGCCGCAAGCAGTCCTACTCGCGCAAGTTCGCCGAGGCGCTGCTCGCGATGAAGATCGAGCGCACGCTGACGAAGGACCAGATCCTCGAGCTGTACATGAACCAGATCTACCTGGGGCAGCACGCGTACGGCTTCGAGGCGGCCTCGCTCACCTACTTCGGCAAGCCGACGAAGCAGCTGACGCCGGCCGAGGTCGCGATGCTGGCCGGCCTGCCCAAGAACCCGGGCGGCGCCGATCCGGTCTCGCACTTCGAGCTCGCCCAGAAGCGCCAGATGGTGGTGCTCGCGCGCATGCACGAGACCGGCGTCATCGACGACGCCCAGTACGCGCAGGCCAAGGCGCAGCCGCTCAAGATCATCGGCAAGTGGACGCCTCCGGTGAGCGCCGAATACCTCGCCGAGATGGTGCGCCAGGCCGTGGTGCAGCGCTTCGGCGAGGCGGCGTACTCGCAGGGCCTGCGCGTGACGACCTCGCTCGTCGCGTCCGACCAGGAGGCCGCGCACGAGGCCGTGCGACGCGGGGTGCTCGACTTCGACCGCCGCCAGCCCTACCGCGGCCCCGAGGACAACGAGGACCTCCCCGCCGACGACTCCGACATCGCCGCCGCCGCGGCCGCCGCGCTGCACGACCATCCCGACGACGACGACCTGCACGTGGCGGTCGTCACGCACGCGAGCCCGAAGGAAGTCGTCGCCATCCTCGCGAGCGGCGAGACGGTGCACCTGTCCGGCGACGGGCTGCGCGGCGCGGCCGCGGCGCTCAAGCCCAAGGCGCCCGACGACCTCGCGATCACGCGCGGCGCCATCATCCGCGTCGCGCGCACGAACGGCGACGCCTCGTACAAGTCCGAGTGGCGGCTCGCGCAGTGGCCCGACGTCGAGGGCGCGCTGGTCTCGCTGGACACGGCCACCGGCCAGATCCGCGCGCTGGTGGGCGGCTTCGACTTCTCGCACAGCCAGTTCAACCACGTGACGCTCGCGTGGCGCCAGCCCGGGTCCAGCTTCAAGCCCTTCATCTACTCCGCCGCGCTCGAGCACGCGGTGCAGCCGGCCACGCTGATCAACGACGCGCCCATCGACATCGACCCCGCGCTGACCGGTGGCCGCCACTGGGAGCCGAAGGACGACGACAACAAGTTCGACGGGCCGATGACCGCGCGCGCGGCGCTCGCCCAGTCGAAGAACCTGGTCAGCATCCGCCTCGTGCAGATGCTGGGCGTCAACACCGTGCGCGACTGGGCGCACCGCTTCGGCTTCGACCCGGACAAGCATCCCGACAACCTGACGCTCGCGCTCGGCGCCGGCAGCGTCACGCCGATGCAGATGGTGCGCGCCTATGCGGCCTTCGCCAACGGCGGCTACGGCATCGTCCCGCGCTTCATCGAGAAGATCACCGACGCCCAGGGCAAGGTGCTGTTCCAGGCGCCGCCGCTGCCGCCCGCGCCCACCGACGACCAGCGCATCATCCCCGCGCGCAACGCGTTCGTGATGGCGAGCCTGCTCAACGAGGTCACGCGCACCGGCACCGGCGCGAAGGCGCAGGCGACGCTCAAGCGCAGCGACGTCTACGGCAAGACCGGCACGACCAACGACGCCGTCGACACCTGGTTCGCCGGCTTCCAGCCCAAGCTCGCGACCGTCGTGTGGATGGGCCGCGACGACAACACGAGCCTCGGCCCGCGCGAGTTCGGCGCGACGCTGGCGCTGCCGATCTGGATCGACTACATGCGCGCCGCGCTCAAGGGCGAGCCGGTGGCCGTGCTGCCGACCCCGCCGGGCGTGCAGGAGCAGCGCGGCGACTGGATCTACGACGAGTACGCGGAGGGCGGCTACATCGCGCAGCTGGGCATGGATCCGGGCAACCCGCCGTC
>DASVLN010000550.1:0-3014 GCA_036384855.1 Burkholderiaceae bacterium
CGCGCACCGCGCCTACCTCGCCCGCGGCGGCCTCACGACCTTCCTCGGCGACGGCTCGCTGCGCTACGGCGCCGAGCGCGCCGCCGAGCTGTACTACGATGCCGACCTCGGCGCGGGCCTGCGCCTGGCCGCCGACGTCCAGCGCGTCGTGCACCCGGGCTACGATGCCGCGCGCGGCCCGGTCTCCTTCTACGGCCTGCGCCTGCACTGGGAGGTCTGACGCATGAACACGCACCTGCGCCTGCCGCCGCGCGTCAACGACCAGCTCAACGACTTCGCCCGGCGCCTCGGCCCCGGCCTCATCACCGGCGCGGCCGACGACGACCCGAGCGGCATCGCGACCTACTCGCAGATCGGCTCCCAGTTCCGCTTCGGGCTCGCCTGGACGCTGCTGCTGACGACGCCGCTGATGATCGGCATCCAGATGCTGTCGGCGCGCATCGGCTGGGTCACCGGCGAGGGCCTGGCCGCCAACATCGCCAAGATGTGCCCGCGCTGGCTCACCTTCCTGCTCGTGACGCTGCTGGTCGTGGCCAACACGATCAACATCGCGGCCGACATCGGCGCGATGGGCGAGAGCGTGCGCCTGCTCGCCGGCGGCTCGGCGACGCCCTACGTGATCGGCTTCGGGCTGCTGTCGCTGGTGTGCCAGATCGTGTTCTCGTACGAGCGCACGGTGCGCCTGCTCAAGTGGCTCACGCTGGGCCTGTTCGCCTATGTCGCGGTGATCCTGTCGGTGAACGTGCCGTGGCGCCAGGTCTTCGTCGAGGGCGCGGCGCCGTGGCTGTACTTCCCGCGCGGCGTGACGGCGAGCGACTACGCGTCCATGGTCGTGGCGGTGCTGGGCACGACGATCAGCCCGTACCTGTTCTTCTGGCAGGCGTCGCAGGAGGTCGAGGACGAGGCCCGCCGCCCCGAGGCCGTGGAGCTGCGCCATCACCCGGCATACGCGGCGGAGCACCTCTCGCGCATCAAGCAGGACACGGCCTTCGGCATGGTGCTGTCCAACGTGATCGCGCTGTGCATCGTCGTCTCGACGGCGGTGACGCTGAACCTGCACGGCATCACCACGATCCAGACCTCGTCGCAGGCGGCGCAGGCGCTGCGGCCGGTGGCGGGAGACTTCGCGTTCGCGATCTTCGCCCTCGGCATCGTCGGCACCGGCCTGCTCGCCGTGCCGGTGCTCGCGGGCTCCGCGGCCTATGCGGTCAGCGAGGCGTTCGGCTGGAAGTCCGGCCTGTCGCACGGCTTCCGCGAGGCGCGTGGCTTCTACCTCATCATCGCCGCGGCGACGGTGTTCGGCACCTTGATGAGCACCCTCGAGCTCGACCCGATCCGGGCGCTCGTGTGGAGCGCGATCGTCAACGGCGTGATCTCGGTGCCCATCATGGTCGTCATGATGTGGATCGGGCAATCCGAGCGGCTGATGGGGCGCTTCACGATCAGTCTGCGCCACCGCGTCTTCGGCTGGGCGGCGACGCTCGTGATGGCCGCGGCCGTGGCCTTCATGCTCGTGACCAGCCTGCGCTGAGCGTGGGGTCGCGGCGTCGACCGGGCGGGACGCTCGCCCGCGACGCTAGGCCGCGGTGACCGAGCGGTTGCGGCCCTGCGCCTTCGCGCGGTAGAGGGCCGCGTCGGTGCGCGCGAGCAGCTCCTCCACGGTCTCGCCCGCGCGGCTGGTGGCGACGCCGGCCGAGGTCGTCACGCGATGGCCCGCGAGGCGCGGGGAGACCGTGGCCCAGTCGTGCGCCTCGATGGCGAGACGGATGCGCTCGACTGCCGGCAGCGCGTTCTCCAGCGTCGTCGTGGCGGGCATCAGCAGCACGAACTCCTCGCCGCCGTAGCGCGCGAAGCGGTCGGTCGCGCGCAGGTGCTGGCGCACGAGCTCGCAGAACGCGCGCAGCACCTGGTCGCCGGTGGCGTGGCCATGGCGGTCGTTGATGGACTTGAAGAAGTCGATGTCGAACAGCGCCACCGAGTAGGGCTGGCCGGTGCGCGCGGCGCGCTCGTTCTCGTCGCCGACCAGCTGCAGGAAGTGGCGGCGGTTGAACACGCCGGTGAGCTCGTCGTGGCTCGCGAGCGCCTGGATGCGCGCGACGGATGCGACGAGCTCCTTGTTGCGCTCGGACAGCTGCGCCCGCAGCGCGCTGAACTGCATGCCGACCAGCCCCAGCCGCCGCATCGCGAGGAAGAAGAACAGCCAGGTCAGCGCGACGTTCAGCGGCGTGAGCGCGGGCCAGGCGAAGCGGTCGTGGCCGATCCACAGCGCGGCGGCCGTCGCGCCGCCGAAGCCCAGCCACGTCCAGCGGAACTGCACCGGCGAGAAGCCGACCATCGCATAGTTGAACGACACCAGCGTCGACGCGAGGAACAGGAACCACAGGCGCGGCGCGGCGACGATGAAGACGACCTGGATCGCGAAGTTGGCCAGCATCTGCGCGTGCAGCAGCCACGAATCGCGGAAGCGCAGGTTCCAGCCGCGCGAGACCGCGAGCGTGAATGCACCGGTCGTGCCCAGGCTCAGGATGGCGAACGCGATCGCGGCGGCGTCGTCGACCACGCCCGACCAGGCGAACAATCCGACCAGCAATGCCTGCAGCAGCGAGCTGACGAGCGTCATCGCGCTCGCCCGCAGTCGGTGGGCTTGGAGCTTGAGAACCTTGGGATCCATGGGAGCGGCGGCCGCTTCATGCGTCGGCCATCAGGGTGCCGCAGCATACGGGCAGCCCCGGGCGGGCCGTCCTCGCACAAACCCACGGCGACGCGCCGCCGCCACGGTGGCGGGCCGTGCGTGCCTGGAGCCGCCCGGCGATCGCCTTCTCAGTCGTGCGGACGGCGCGTGACGTCGATCGCGCCGGCGCGGACGAACGCCCGCTCGGCCAGCGCAGCCTCCGGCGGGCCGTCGACGTCGACGCTGATCACGGTGCCGCCCCGGCGCTTGGCGCGCTCATAGGCGCTCAGGTCGCCGGGCGTGCCCAACAGGTGGCCGAGCGCGTGCAGCAGGCGACGCAGCG
>DASVLN010000551.1:0-4148 GCA_036384855.1 Burkholderiaceae bacterium
ACCGCGTTCGCCTGGCTCGCGCGCCAGCTCGTCGAGCGCCGGCCGGGCAACCACCCCGCCGTCACCGGCGCCGCGGGCCCGCGCATCCTGGGCGCGTTGCATCCGGCCTGAGCGGCTCGCGCGCGCCCATGAAAAACGGCGCCCGCAGGCGCCGTCGTCCGGTCGGCGGGAGTCCGCTCAGGCCGAGAAGCTCGAGCCGCAGCCGCAGGTGCTGGTCGCGTTCGGGTTCTTGATGACGAACTGGGCGCCCTGGAGGTCTTCCTTGTAGTCGATCTCGGCCCCCGTGAGGTACTGCAGGCTCATGGCGTCGATCAGCAGCGTGACGCCGTTCTTGGTCATCTGCGTGTCGTCCTCGGCCACGGCCTCGTCGAAGGTGAAGCCGTACTGGAAGCCGGAGCAGCCGCCGCCCTGCACGAAGACGCGCAGCTTCAGCTCGGGATTGCCTTCCTCGTCGACCAGCTCCTTGACCTTGGCCGCGGCGCTGTCCGTGAAGATGATGGGCGCGGGCATCTCGGTCGAGGCGGGGGCCAGTTCGGCGACGGCGGTCATGTCGGTTCCTTGCGGTTCGGTTCTGAGGGGGCTCGAGAGCGATTATCGCCGGTCGGCCAGATTCCCGCCGCCGGCAAGGGTTCCTGCCCTTCTCAGCCCTCGTTGGCAGCAGCCAGCTTGAGCAACGGGCGCTCGGCTTCGGCGTCGGCGGAGGTGA
This sequence comes from Burkholderiaceae bacterium, assembly GCA_036384855.1. Classification (GTDB taxonomy): domain Bacteria; phylum Pseudomonadota; class Gammaproteobacteria; order Burkholderiales; family Burkholderiaceae_C; genus Scleromatobacter. The sequence goes on from DASVLN010000551.1 coordinate 707, forward strand.
CGTGCTTCAGCTCTCCATCGATGGTGGCGCCCTGGTGCATTTCAAGGGCCTCGTAGTGCACGTCGCCGACGATGCGCGCCTTCGGTTGCAGCTCGAGCAGCTGCGTCGCGACGACCGGGCCATCGACCTTGCCGTTGATGATGACGTGGCCAGCCAGTACCTTGCCCTGCACGCGGGCGTTCTCGCTGATGACGAGCAGGCTCTGCGACTCCGACGCCACCACGTCGCCCACGACCTCGCCGTCGATGCGCAGGCCCTGGTCGAAGCGCAGCTCACCCTGCACGACGGTGCCTTCGCCGATCAGGCTGCGGATGGGCGGCTGCTTCTTCCGGTTGAACCACATGGTCACGCTCCTCTTTGTCTGCTTGCCGCGGCCGGGCCGCGTCCCAACGAATCGACGTTTATAGCGGTCGCCCGCGACGAGCGCGTTTCAAAGCTTGAGCGTCTGTAACACGCGCACGGCGCCGCCCGCATCGGTGACCTTGACCTGCACGGTTTTTACCACGACGTCCGACGGGCAATCGATCATGCCCTCGACGCGTGCGTATTGCTTCACCTGCAGCGTCTGCCGCGTCGCCGGCGAGGACGGCGACGTCCACGGCTGGCCGGCGCGCGTGCCCGCCAGCGTGGCCTCGTAGAAGCCGTTGAACTGGGCCGGCGTGCGGCCGCCCTGCATCACCAGCAGCTGGAAGCGGACATGTCCCGGCGCCTGCAGCTCGGCCTGGAAGCCGCGCACGACCAGGCCCTCCGGCGTGCCGCCGCCCTGCGGGATCAGGCGCTGGAAGAAGCCGAGGTCGGCCTGCAGCGCGAGCTTCTCGGCCTCGCTCTGGCGCAGCTGGGCGGCCAGCCGCTCCTCGGTGACGCGCTCGGCGGTGAGCAGGCTCTGCGCGGTGTTGGCGACGGCGTCCGCCTTGTCGCGCTCGGCGCGCAGGTCGTCCTGCTCCGCGCGCAGCCGCTTCAGCTCGGCCTTGGCATCGCGGTCGAGGCCCGCGAGATCCTTGCCCACCTCGAACGCCCACAGCGCGGTCGCCGCGGAGAAGCCCAGCACCAGCGCTGCCAGCAGCCAGCGCAGCGGCCACGCCAGGTGGCGGCGAACGGTGACGCGCGGCGCACTGATGGACAGGCGCCGCCGCAGCAGCTTCCAGCGCATGAGCGGATGTGACTCCGGTGAACAGATGAAAACGGACAGCCGAAAGAAAAAAGGCCGCTGGGCAGCGGCCTTCTCCGGCAAGCCCGGCAGCCAGGGCCGGGCGACGCAAGTGCGCGATATTAGCGCTTGCTGAACTGCTTGCGGCGACGGGCGCCGTGCAGGCCGACCTTCTTGCGCTCGACTTCACGGGCGTCGCGCGTCACGAAGCCGGCGCGGCTCAGGTCGCCCTTCAGCGCGGCGTCGTAGTCGATCAGCGCGCGGGTGATGCCGTGGCGGACGGCGCCGGCCTGGCCGGACTCGCCGCCGCCGTGCACGTTCACCTTGACGTCGAAGGCCAGTTCGTTGTTCGTCAGCATCAGGGGTTGCTTGACGATCATGATCGAGGTCTGGCGACCGAAGTACTCTTCGATGGTCTTGCCGTTGACGACGATCTTGCCCTCGCCCTTCTTGATGAAGACGCGGGCGACGGACGACTTGCGGCGGCCCGTCCCGTAATTCCAATTACCGATCATCGCGGTTCCTTAGATTTCCAGGGCCTTGGGCTGCTGAGCGGCGTGCGGGTGCGTGGCACCGGCGTAGACCTTCAGCTTCTTGATCATCGCGTAGCCGAGCGGGCCCTTGGGCAGCATGCCCTTGACGGCCTTCTCCAGGGCGCGGCCCGGATGCTTCGCCTGCATGTCCTTGAACTTGGTGGCGTAGATGCCGCCCGGGTAGCCCGAATGGCGGTAGTACACCTTGTCCTCGGCCTTGTTGCCGGTGACACGGAGCTTGTCGGCGTTGACGATGACGATGAAATCGCCGGTGTCCACGTGGGGCGTGTAGATGGCCTTGTGCTTGCCGCGGAGTCGGTGTGCCACTTCACTGGCGACACGACCGAGCACCTTGTCGGTGGCGTCAATCACAAACCACTCGTGCACCACTTCGGCCGGCTTGGCGCTGAAGGTCTTCATGAGTGTTTTCTCGATGGAGGAAAAGTCGCGGCCGTTCGACGGCTCCGGCACGTCCGTACGACCCTCGGCGCTGCTCATGTCTGGCAACCTCTCGGATCCGCACGTGCCGGCATCTTCTTGGCCAGGCGCCCGGGCGGCGCCCGTCGGACGCCCCCCGGCGCGCGAGGCGCCGTCACCCCGCCGCAAAACGGGAAGCCCACGAGTATCGCACAAAACCGGCCTGCTGACCAACTTCGTCGCGGCGGCGAGCGATTTGGGGCCCGGCGCCGACACGACAGGGGCCGGCAGGCCGCCGCCGTTGCGTGTACAGTCTGGCTTCCGGGTAAACACCCACGCCCGGACCAGCCTCCGCACACCTGCCCGCGCCTCCCACCGGCATGACCGCCGCCCCACCGGAACCGACCCCGGACAGCGCCTCCCCCGCGCGCCGCCCGCGCGCCTTCGGCTGGGTGCCGATCCGCTCGCTGTCGAGCCGCCACCGCCCCCGCATGCTCGCCCACCTGCTGGCGTTGGGCATGGGCGACCGCTACCTGCGCTTCGGCTACGCGGCAGCCGACGACCAGATCCGCCGCTACGTCGAGCGCATCGACTTCGACCGCGACGAGGTCTTCGGCGTCTTCAACCGCCGCCTGGAGCTGATCGCCCTGGCGCACCTCGCCTACGAGCCCGAGCCGGAGCTCGAGCCCGGGCAGGCGGAACGCCCGCTCGCCGCCGAGTTCGGCGTCTCGGTCGCGCTCGCCGCGCGTGGCCGCGGCTACGGCGCGCGGCTGTTCGACCACGCGGTGCTGCGCGCGCGCAACCGGGGCGTCGACACCATCGTCATCCATGCGCTGTCGGAGAACGACGCGATGATCCGCATCGTTCGCAACGCCGGCGCGCACATCGAGCACACGGGCGGCGACTCCGAGGCTCACCTGCGCCTGCCGCCCGAGCCCGAAGCCGGCGCCGGGCAGGAGGCGGACATCGAGGCCCGCCTGGCGGAACTCGACTACCAGTTCAAGCAGGGCGCCCGCCACATGGACACGATGCTGGACATCGGCGCCGGCACCGATCCGGCCCGTTGAAGGACGAGGCGTCACAATCCCGGGGATGACCGCCGCCCCCGACGACCGCGCCCCGTACGCCCGCCTGACGCCGCACCAGATGCTGGACGCGCTCGCCGCGACCGGCTTTCCCGTGACCGGCGGGCTGCTGCAACTCAACTCGTACGAGAACCGCGTCGTGCAGGCCGCGCTGGAGGGCGGCGGGGCGGTCGTCGCGAAGTTCTACCGGCCGCGGCGCTGGAGCGACTCCCAGATCCTCGAGGAGCACGACTTCGCCCGCGAGCTCGCCGCGGACGACC
>DASVLN010000552.1:0-2408 GCA_036384855.1 Burkholderiaceae bacterium
CGCCGGCTGCGAGACCGCGCCTGCGCCCGCCGTCGGCGTCACCGACCTCGCCGAGCGCCCCGCCGAGCGCGCCCTGCTGGGTGCGATGCGGGCCTACGACGACGCCGACTACCCTGCGGTCGAGCGCCAGGCCAACGACGCGCTGCGCCTGGGCCTGCGCAGCCCGCGCGACCTCGCCACCGCGCACAAGCTGCGCGCGTTCGTCTACTGCACCAGCAACCGGCTCGCCGAATGCGAGGCGGAGTTCCGCGCCGCCCGGGCCGCCGACCCGGCCTTCGTGCTGACCCACGCCGAGGCCGGTCATCCGGTCTGGGGCCCGGTCTACCTGAAGTCGCGCCAGTGAGCGCCAACGTCGCGGTCCACCGGCGCCGCGCGCTCCAGCGCGACGGAACTCGCGCGGCCTGATCGGGATCGATCTTCCGCGCGGGCGCCGGCCCGACAATTGCCGGGCCCTCGCGCGCCTCGGCGCAGCCCGCGCGCGAAGCATCCCGACACGCCTGCCACGGCGGAGGGACGGCCCGCTCGCTTATCATCGCGTCGCCCAATGAACGCCATTCTCCCGTCCACGTCGCCCGGCCTGCCTGCCGCGACGTCCGTCCGCCCCGCCGCCGTCTTCACGCATCCCGTGCGCGTGTACTGGGAAGACACCGACGCCGGCGGCATCGTCTTCTACGCCAACTACCTGAAGTTCTTCGAGCGCGCCCGCACCGAGTGGCTGCGCTCGCTGGGCCACGGCCAGCAGGAGATGGTCACCGCCACCGGCTGCATGTTCGTCGTCCAGGAGACGCGCGTGCGCTACCTGAGCCCGGCGCGCCTGGATGACCTGCTGTCCGTCACCGTCGACGTCACCCACCGCGGGCGCGCGAGCCTCATGATCGCCCAGCAGGCCTGGTGCGGCGACCGCCTGGTGGCCGAGGGCGAGATCCGCATCGGCTGCGTCGAGCGCGCCACCATGAAACCCCAACGCATCCCCGGCCCCATCCTCGAGGCGATTGAATGAACCAGGATCTCTCGATCATCGAACTCGTCGCGCACGCGAGCACCGTCGTCCAGATCGTCATCGCGGGGCTCCTGCTGATGTCGCTGTTCAGCTGGGGGCTGATCTTCACCAAGCTGGGCTCGCTGGGCCGCATCAAGCGGCGCAACGGCGCGTTCGAGGAGGAGTTCTGGTCCGGCAAGAACCTCAACGACCTCTACTCGCAGGCGTCCAACCAGGCCGATGCCGGACCGCTCGAGCGCCTGTTCGCGAGCGGCATGCGCGAATTCATGAAGCTGCGCGACAAGCGCATGGATGCCGGCGCGCAGCTGGACGGCGCGCGCCGCGCGATGCGCGCGAGCCAGCAGCGCGAGCTCGACGCGATCGAGGGCAACCTCGGCTTCCTCGCCTCGGTCGGCTCGGTGAGCCCGTACGTCGGCCTGTTCGGCACGGTATGGGGGATCATGCACGCCTTCGTGGGCCTGTCGAACCTGACGCAGGTCACGCTCGCGACGGTCGCGCCGGGCATTGCCGAGGCGCTGGTGGCCACCGCGATCGGCCTGTTCGCGGCGATCCCGGCGGTCGTCGCCTACAACCGGTTCGCGCGCGACATCGACCGCATCGCGACCCAGCTGGACAGCTTCAGCGAGGAGTTCTCCAACATCCTTCAGCGCAACGTCTCCGGGCCGCAGGGCGCGGCGGGCGCGCGCTGACCGAGGGGATCCGCCATGCCAGGCGTCGTCGCCCGCGGCCGCGGCCGCCGCTCGATCAGCGAGATCAACATGGTGCCGTTCATCGACGTCATGCTGGTGCTGCTGATCATCTTCATGGTCAGCGCACCGCTGATCACCACCGGCATCGTCGACCTGCCCACCATGGGCAAGGCCAAGCAGCGCCCGCCCTCGGTGATCGAGGTGATCGTGGGCACCGACGAGCACGTGCGCATCCGCATCGACAAGGGCGACCCCGAGCCGACGACCGTGGGGCAGCTGTCCGCGCGCGTGACGGAGATGCAGCAGGGCCGCAGCGACGTGCCGGTGGTGATCGCCGCCGACAAGACGGTGCGCTACGAGAGCGTCGTCAAGGTGATGGACACCCTGCAGAAGGCCGGCGTGCAGCGCATCGGGCTGTCGGTCAAGCAGGGAACCTGAGCTCGACCCGGAAGCTCCACCCCGCAGGCCGCGCGTCCCCGTTCATCCCGACATGACCAGCAGCATCCTCGCCCCGCGACCGACCGACCGCCCGCCGCCGCACGAGCCCTGGGGCCGCGGGGTCGCGGTGTCGGTGGTCGCGCATGCCTTGCTGATCGCCGCGCTGTGGTGGGGCGTGCACTGGCACAACAACGAGAACGAGGGCGTGAGCGCCGAGCTCTGGGCCGCCGTGCCCGAGGCCGCGGCGCCGCCCGCGGTCGCTCCGCCGCCGCCTCCGCCCG
>DASVLN010000553.1:0-1564 GCA_036384855.1 Burkholderiaceae bacterium
CCGGCGGCGTTCTCCGCGGCGTGGACGGCCTTGATCTCGATGCGGCGCGCGAGCGATTCGGAGGCGCCGCCCGCGCGCGCGATCGCGCCGGAGCGCGCGGCGAAGCGCCGGCGCAGCGACGCCGGCGCCAGCTTCCAGACGCTGTAGCCGGTGGCGGCCAGCACGATCAGCATGGCGAGGATGGTCTGCATTCAACCCCCGGAGAAATGGCGCACGGCGTAGTAGGTCAGCCCCGCGGCGACGTACGCCAGCGCGAAGAGATAGCCCGCCATGATCAGCGGATGGCGCCAGCCGCCGGTCTCTCGGCGCGTGACCGACAGCGTCGCGACGCACTGCGGCGCGAACACGTACCACGCCAGCAGCGCGCACGCGGTCGGCAGCGACCAGGTGTGGGCGATGAGCGGCGAGAGCTGGCCGGCCACGTCGTCGCCCGAGGCCGACAACGCGTAGACCGTGCCCAGCGCGCCCACCGCGACCTCGCGCGCGGCCAGGCCGGGGACGAGGGCGATGGCGATCTGCCAGTTGAAGCCGATCGGCGCGAAGACGACTTGCAGCAGGTGGCCCAGCCGGCCCGCGAGGCTGTAGCCGATGGCGGGCCCGGTCGCGCCCGGCGGCGGCGACGGGAAGGTCGACAGGAACCACAGCACGATCATCAGCGCGAGGATGATGGTGCCCACGCGGTTGACGAAGATGCGCGCACGCTCCAGCAGGCCGATCGCGAGGTTGCGCAGGTTGGGCCAGCGGTAGGCCGGCAGCTCCATCATCAGCGTGTGGTGCTGCGGGCCGTTGCGGCGGCCCAGGCGCTGCAGCACCCAGGCGACGGTCATGGCGCTGACGATGCCGGCCAGGTACAGCACGAACAGCACCAGCCCCTGCAGGTTGACGCCCCAGGCCAGCGTGCGCGCCGGGATGAAGGCGCCGATCAGCAGCGCGTACACCGGCAGCCGCGCGGAGCAGGTCATCAGCGGCGCGATGAGGATCGTGGCGATGCGGTCGCGCGCGTCGGCGATGGTGCGCGTGGCCATGATGCCGGGGATCGCGCAGGCGAAGCTCGACAGCAGCGGGATGAAGCTGCGGCCCGTGAGGCCGACGCTCGCCATCACGCGATCGAGCAGGAAGGCCGCGCGCGGCAGGTAGCCCGAGTCTTCCAGCGCGAGGATGAACGTGAACAGGATCAGGATCTGCGGCAGGAACACGAGCACGCTGCCCGCGCCCGCGATCACGCCGTCGACGACGAGGCTGCGCAGCAGGCCCTCGGGCATGTGCGCGGCGACGAAGTGGCCCAGTCCGTCCATCGCCGACTGGATGTGGTCCATGGGCCACTTGGCCCAGCTGAAGACCGCCTGGAAGACCAGGAACAGCACGACCGCCAGCACCGCCATGCCCCAGACCGGGTGCAGCAGGACGCGGTCGAGCGCCTCGCCCGTCGCCGACTCCGCGGCCGGGGGCTCGACGACCGTGGCCTCGATCAGGCGCGCGACCTCGCGGTGGTCGGCCATCACGGCGTCGATCGCCGCCTGGCCGACGGGGCCCGCTTCGACGGTTCGCGGCGGCGCGAGCGCCG
>DASVLN010000554.1:0-2563 GCA_036384855.1 Burkholderiaceae bacterium
GCCTCCCGCGCGAGGTCGTCCGCCTCTTACTCCCGCTACGGAAAGGTCCGCCACCATGAGCGAATCCGCAGCACCGGCCGCGGCGGCCAGCGCGTCGCCGGCCAGTCCTCCCGCCCCGGCGCCCGCCGCCGTCCGCCGCCCGCTGACCGGCAGCGCCCTCGTGATGGGCACGCTATCGCTGTCGCTGGCGACGTTCATGAACGTGCTCGACTCGTCGATCGCCAACGTGTCGCTGCCCGCTATCTCGGGCGACCTGGGCGTGAGCACCTCGCAGGGCACCTGGGTCATCACGAGCTTCGGCGTCGCCAACGCGATCTCGGTGCCGCTGACCGGCTGGCTCACGCAGCGCTTCGGCGCCGTGCGGCTGTTCACGGGGTCGATCCTGCTGTTCGTCGTCGCGTCGCTGCTGTGCGGCCTCGCGCCGTCGATCGAGATGCTGATCGCGTTCCGCGTCCTGCAAGGCTTCGTCGCGGGGCCGATGATCCCGCTCTCGCAGACGCTGCTGCTGTCCACCTATCCGCCGCACAAGGCGGGCACGGCGCTCGCGCTGTGGGGCGTGACGACGCTGGTCGCGCCCGTGGTCGGGCCGCTGCTGGGCGGCTGGCTGACGGACGACTACGCATGGCCTTGGATCTTCTACATCAACATCCCGGTCGGCCTGTTCGCCGCCGGCGTGACGTGGAGCATCTACAAGACCCGCGAGACGCCCACCGTGAAGCGCCCGATCGACGGCATCGGCCTCGCGATGCTGGTGGTCTGGGTCGGCTCGCTGCAGGTCATGCTGGACAAGGGCAAGGAACTCGACTGGTTCAACTCGTCGACGATCGTCACGCTCGCCGTCGTGGCCGTGATCGCGTTCGCGGTGTTCATCGCCTGGGAGCTGACCGACGAGCACCCGATCGTCGACATCCGCCTGTTCAAGGGCCGCAACTTCCTGTTCGGCGCGGGGACGCTCGCGATCGCCTACGGCCTGTTCTTCGGCAACGTGGTGCTGCTGCCGCTGTGGCTGCAGCAGTACATGGGCTACACGGCGACGTCGGCGGGGATGGCGCTGGCGCCGGTGGGCGTGCTCGCCATCATGATGACGCCCTTCGTCGGCCGCAACGTGCAGAAGTGGGACCCGCGCTGGATGGCGACCGGTGCGTTCATCCTGTTCTCGCTGGTGCTGTGGATGCGCTCGAACTTCACCGCGCAGACCGACATCGGCACCATCCTGATCCCGACCTTCATCCAGGGCGGCGCGATGGCGTTGTTCTTCATCCCGCTGACGACCATCACGCTGTCGGGCCTGCCGCCCGAGCGCATCCCGGCGGCCGCCGGCCTGTCGAACTTCGTGCGGATCACGCTCGGCGCGATGGGCACGTCGATCGCGACGACGATCTGGGACAACCGCGCCACGCTGCACCACGCGCGGCTGGTCGAGCAGATGGGCCTGAACGGCACCCAGCTCGACGCCGCGACCCGCACGCTGTCGCAGGTCGGCATCGCCGGCAACGCGGGCTACGCGAGCATCAACCGGCTGATCGACGTCCAGGCCTTCACGTGGGCCGCGGACGACGTCTTCATCGGCTCGGCCGTCACCTTCCTGTTCCTGATCTTCACGATCTGGATCACGAAGCGGCCGCCGAAGATCGCGGGCGGCCCGTCGGTGGACGCCGGCGGCGCGCACTGAGCGCCCGGCGGCAGGCGGCGGGTCGCGGCGTCAGATCCAGACGTCGTTGGCCTGCGTCCGCTCGTTGGCTTCGAGGCCGCCGGTGTTGACGACGCCACGCGGCTCGATCAGCACCATGCGGACCTCGCGCTCGGCGTAGGGCTTGTGCTCGACGCCGCGCGGCACGACGAAGAGCTCGCCCGGGCGCACGGTCACCTGGCGGTCGCGGAAGTCGATGCGCAGCACGCCGTCCAGCACCAGGAAGGCCTCGTCGGTGTCGGCGTGGTCGTGCCAGAGGAAGTCGCCCTCGATGCGCACGACCTTGAACTGGATGTCGTTGAGCTCCGCGACGACGCGCGGCGTCCACTGCTCGGCCAGCAGGGCGGCCTTGGCGGCGAACGACACGGGCTGGTCGCGGCGCACGGTGGCGGGGTGGTCGGCGCCGGTGTTCGCGGCGGTGGCGGCGTTGGTGATGGTCATGGGAGCCCTCGGGTTGTCGATGGCCGACTCTAGGCAGCGCGGCCGCGGCGCGTCTTGCACGTTTGTGCGCTTCAGCCGCGCCGCGCCATGCGCAGCCAGCGCGCGGGCGTCACGCCCCAGGCCTGGACGAAGTGCCGCGTCAGGTGGCTCTGGTCGGCGAAGCCGGCGTGCACGGCGCATTCCGCCAGCGGCACGCCGGCGATCATCAGGCGGCGTGCGAGCTCGAGCCGGCGCCGCGTGACGTAGCGGTGCGGGCTGGTGCCGAAGAAGGCGCGGAAGTCGCGCGCGAGGCTCCAGCGGTCGCGCCCCGCGGCGGCGGCCAGGGCGTCCAGGGTGATCGGCTCGCCCAGGTTCGCATGCACATGCGCGCGGGCACGCTGCGCGGCCTGGAAGTCGCCGCGGACGGGGCGCTCGGGCGTGCCAGCCGCCGTC
>DASVLN010000555.1:0-2388 GCA_036384855.1 Burkholderiaceae bacterium
GACGAAGCCGGCGTCGGGCACCGAGCCGCCGCGGATGCCGATGTCGATGCCGCGCGCGACGAGGTCGACCGGCGCGTTGTCGAGCTCGACCTCGATCGCCAGCTGCGGGAAGCGCCGCGCGATCACGGGCAGCGCCGGCAGCACCCAGCTGCGGCCGAAGCCCACGCCGACCGAGATCCGTACCGTGCCCGCCGGCGCGTCGGCGGCCTGCGAGACCTCGGTCACGGCGTCGTCGAGCAGCCGCAGCGCGTCGCGCGCCTTGGCGATGAAGCGCTCGCCCTCGGCCGTGATGCGCGTGGTGCGCGTGCTGCGCTGGACGAGCCGCACGCCCAGCTGCTGCTCCAGCCGCGCGAGGTTCTTGCTGACCGCCGCGGGCGTCACGCCCAGGCGCCGGGCGGCGCCGGCGAGGCTGCCGGCGGCCGCGATCTCGATGAGGGCGAGCAGCCCCTGCAGTTGCTTCATGCGCGGGATTCTCAACCGGAAGTCGCTGCTCCATCAACTGCCGATGACTTTCTGGATCGACCGCGACTGCCTACAGTTCGTCCCATGCCTGCAGCGGTGCGGGCGCCACCCCAAGGAGTTTCCCCATGAAGATCGGCATCATCGGTTCCGGCGCCGTCGCGCAGACGCTCGCGGCAGGCTTCCTCGTCCACGGTCACGAGGTCGCGCTCGGCACGCGCGACGCGGGCAAGCTGGCCGAGTTCGCGGCCAGGCATCCGGCGGCGCGCATCGTCGGCATGCGCGAGGCCGCCGCCTTCGGCGAGCTCGCGGTGCTGGCGGTCAAGGGCTCGGCCGCGCTGCAGGCCGCGCGCGCGGCCGGCGACGCGCTGGACGGCAAGCCGGTGCTCGACGCCTGCAACCCGATCGCCGACGCCCCGCCGACGGACGGCGTGCTCGCCTACTTCACCGGCTCCGACGAGTCGCTGATGGAGCAGCTGCAGCGCGAGCTCCCGAAGGCGCGCTTCGTCAAGGCGTTCAATTCCGTCGGCGCGGGCCGCATGATCGATCCCGACTTCGCCGCGGGCCGCCCGACGATGTTCATCGCCGGCAACGACGCGGACGCCAAGGCCGCCGCCGCGCGCCTGCTGGCCGAGGTCGGCTGGGACGCGGCCGACATGGGCACCGCCGTCGCCGCCCGCGCCATCGAGCCGCTGGCCATGCTCTGGTGCATCCCGGGCTTCCGCGAGGGGTCGTGGATGCACGCGTTCAAGCTGCTGCGCTGAAGCTTCAGGTCTCGTCCGCCAGCTCCAGCAGCACGTCCATCAGCACGCTCGCCCCCAGCGCGAGCTCCGCCGGCGCGGTGTGCTCGCGCGGGTTGTGGCTGATCCCGCCGGCGCTGGGAACGAAGATCATGGCCGCGGGGCAGATCCGCGCCATCATCTGCGCGTCGTGGCCGGCGCCCGAGGTCATGCGCAGCGCGTGATGGCCGCGGGCGCGGGCGGCCGACTCGATGCGGCGCACCAGGCGCTCGTCGAAGGCCACCGGCGCGAAGCGCGCGAGCGGCCGCGACGCGATCGCCACGCCTTCCTCGGCCTGCAGGCGTGCGAGGAAGTCGTCGAGCTCGGATTCGGCGCGGCGCAGCGCCGCCTCGTCGGTGTTGCGCAGGTCGACGGTCAGCGTCGCGCGCGCCGCGATCACGTTGATCAGGTTGGGATGCAGCTCGAGGCGGCCGACTGTTGCGACCTGCGCGCCGCCGAAGCGCCGCGCCAGCTCGCGCACGAACACCGCGATCGCGGCCGCGCAGTGGCCGGCGTCGCGGCGCAGGCGCATCGGCGTCGTGCCGGCGTGGTTCGACTGCCCCGTGATCGCGATCTCGCGCCACGAGATGCCCTGGAGGTCGGCCACCGCGCCGATCGCGCGGTGCTCGGCCTCCAGCACCGGGCCCTGCTCGATGTGCAGCTCGACGAACGCGTGGGGCACGATCGCGCCGCAGTCCATCGCGCCGGCGTAGCCGATGCGCGCGAGCTCGTCGCCCAGCCTCGCGCCGTCGGTGCCGACCGTGTCCAGCGCGGCTTCCAGCGGATACCCACCCGCGTACACCAGCGAGCCCATCATGTCGGGCGCGAAGCGCACCCCTTCCTCGTTGGTGAACGCCGCGACGACCAGCGTGCGCGCCGTCGCGGCGCCGCGCTCGCCCAGCTCGCGCACGACCTCCAGGCCGGCCATCACGCCGTAGAGGCCGTCGTAGCGCCCGCCCGTGGCGACGGTGTCGAGGTGCGAGCCGGTCATCACGGGCGCGAGTTCCGGCCGCGTGCCCGCGCGCAGGCCGAAGATGTTGCCGATGCGATCGACGCGCACGTCCAGCCCGAGCTCGCGCATCCAGGCGACGAGGCGGTCGCGGCCGTCGCGGTCGGCGTCGGTGAGCGCGAGCCGGCACACGCCGCCGTG
>DASVLN010000556.1:0-2981 GCA_036384855.1 Burkholderiaceae bacterium
TTGCCGATGCCGGCGATCGCCGCCAGCGCGGCCGCGGCGGCGGCGTCCGGCTTGGACTTGTCGTCGCCGGCCCGGGTGGGCTCCTTCATGGCCAGTGCGACGACGTCCATGCGCGCGGCGCGCGGCGCGGGATGCGCGGAGGCGCCGCGGCGATGGGCGAAGCCGGCGTGCGTGGACTCGGTCAGCGCCTTGGCGATGGCGTCCGGCGTGACCGCGGCGCTCACGCTGCCGGTCGTGCGCAGGTTGCCCGCCACCCATTCGCCGATGCGCATCGACGCGGCGTCGCCGACGACCACCAGCTTCTCCTGCGCCTGTTGCTCGAGCGTATGGCGGGCCAGCAGCGTGGCCACGGTGCCGAGGACGCCTGCGCAGGCGAGCACGGCGACGACGCCGGTGACGGTGATGCGATGGACGAGGCTGCCGCGGGACGACGACGGGGAGAGTTTCATGGCGACGCTTTCGGATGTGGGCTCGGACTGGATGTTTCTGGCGGTCTTTTTCGGGAGGCGAGACAAGACTTCGGCCGGACCGCGCGGACCTGTAGGGGGATCTTGACGCGCGGGCGTCGCGGCCAAGCGCGGAAAAACACCGGAAAACCCGTCCGGATGCACGCCACGGCCCGATTCGCGCGGGAAACGGCCGACCGGGCGCCGCGCAAACCGAACGCAAGCCAGGACGGGTACGCTGTCCGCCCCCGCATCCACCGCCCCTCTCCTTCATGGAACTCGACCCGCTGGAACTGGTGCCGGAGCCCTCGGGCTTCGGCGACGACGACGACTCCCCGCCGACGCCAGCGCCCGCCCGCGCCCGCGCGCGCCTGAACGCGGCCGTCGCGATCACCGTCGCCCTGCTCGCCACCTTCATGGGGATCTGCAAGATCAAGGACGACAACATCTGCCAGGCGATGCAGCAGGCGCAGGCCGACAAGATCGACCACTGGAGCTACTACCAGGCGCGCAACGTCCGCCAGGAGGTCGCCGAGGCCGCGGCGGTGCAGCTGCGCGTGCAGCAGGCGGGCGCGCCGGCGACCGGCCAGGCCGCGGCCGCCGAGGCCGCCGGCCGCTACGACGCCATCGCCAAGGAGCAGGCGCAGAAGAAGGAGGAGCTGCGCAGGCAGGCCGTCGCCGACCAGGCGAGCTACGACGCGCTCAACTACCGCGACGACCAGTTCGACCTGTCGGACGCGCTGCTGGCGATCGCGATCTCGATGCTGGCGGTCTCCTCGCTCACGCAGCTGCTCTGGCTGTACCTGCTGAGCCTCGTGCCGGCCGGCTTCGGCGTGCTGATGGGCGTGGCCGGACTCGCCGGGCTGCACATCCATCCCGACCGGCTCACGCAGTTGCTCAGCTGACGGCTGCCACAGCCGCGAACCCCGGGGTCGCCGACATGGGCATCGGCCTTGCCGCACGCTCGCGTCCTCGCGTTCTCCACACGGCCCCGAGGCCCGACCGCATGAAACTCTTCCGCCACGGCCCGCGCGGCCATGAACGTCCCGGCCTCGTCGACCACGACGGCATCCCGCGCGACCTCAGCGCCCAGATCGGCGACATCGGCCCCGCCGACCTGTCGCCCGAGCGCCTCGCCCGCCTGCGCTCGGTGGTGCCGTCGGCGCTGCCGGCGCTCGCGCCGGGCTTCCGCTACGGCGTACCGTGGCACGGCATGTCCAAGTTCGTCTGCATCGGCCTGAACTACACCGACCACGCGGCCGAGTCGGGCATGGAACTGCCGCGGGAGCCCATCGTCTTCATGAAGGCGACGAGCGCGCTCACCGGCCCGGACGACCCGATCGTGCTGCCGCCGGACGCGGCCAAGGGCGACTGGGAGGTCGAGCTGGGCGTGGTGATCGGCACCCGCGCGCGCCATGTGGCCGAGGCGGACGCGCTGGCGCACGTCGCGGGCTACTGCGTCGTGAACGACGTCTCGGAACGCGCGTACCAGCTCGAGCGCGGCGGCACCTGGGACAAGGGCAAGGGCTGCGACACCTTCGGCCCGGTCGGTCCGTGGCTCGTGACGGCGGACGAAGTCCCCGACCCGCAGGCACTCGCGCTGTGGCTGGACGTCGGCGGCGAGCGCATGCAGGACGGCTCGACCGGCAAGATGGTGTTCGGCGTGGCGGCGATCGTCGCGTACGTGAGCCGCTTCATGACGCTGGAGCCCGGCGACCTGATCGCCACCGGCACGCCCGCGGGCGTCGGCATGGGCCGCAAGCCGCCGCGCTTCCTGCGCCCCGGCGACACGCTGCGACTGGGCATCTCGGGGCTCGGCGAACAGCGCACGACCGTGCATGCCTGGGACACGGCGCTGGTCGACCGCGTCCACGGACGCTAGACGCACCGCTTCGTCCGGCCAACCGCCGGCCGGCGGCTGCGCGACGCGGACTGGTACGGGTGGCCACCGCGCACGGTCGCGCACGAATGGACGGAATGGACGGGCGAGGGCCCGCGCCGCGCGCCCGGGCTGACTTGCGCGATCGCAACACTCCGCCGGCGGAAGTCGAAGTCCAGGCGCGGAATCCGGCCAGGGCCGGCATGCGCATGGAACACTGGCGCATCGCCGCGGTCGAACGGGCCGCCGCCACGACAACGCCAAGACGGGAGATCCGGACATGAATACTTCGCTGCGCGTCGCGCTCGCCGCCGCGGCCCTGCTCGCCAGTCCCCTCGCGCTCGCACGCACCGCGCTGGTCGCTTCGCTGCCCGCGAACGGCCAGGCGCTGGACGCGTCGCCCACGGAGATCCGGCTGACCTTCAACGAGCACGTCGACGCGCGCGGTGCCTCGGTCAAGCTGGTGAGCGCGAAGGGCCAGCACTGGGACTGCGACCGTCCGCACGGCGACAAGTCCGACGCCAATGCGCTCGTCGCGACGGTGCCGGTGCTGCGCAGCGGCAGCTACCGCGCGCGCTGGACGGCCGTCGCGCCCGACGGCCGCAAGATGCACGGCGACCTGAACTTCTCGATCAAGTAGCCGAATCGCGACACGG
>DASVLN010000557.1:0-4443 GCA_036384855.1 Burkholderiaceae bacterium
GGCCAAGCCCGCGCCGGTCGCCGCCTCCACGCCCGCTCCGACCCCCGCCCCGGCCATGGCCGTCGGCGCGAGCGACGACTGGGTATCGTTCTGAGGACGACTCCCTCCCCGACGGGCGCCGGCGAGGCGCCCTTTTTTTGCCCGCGCGGGCGGCCCGCAACCCCCGCCGACCGCGCCAAAAGTCACTTGATTCCGCCCGGCCGCGGCCGATAACGGATCAGAGACCCGCCTTCATCCGCCACCCCGCGTCGTCCGCGACGCCCGCACGCAAACGCCAGAGGATCCGCCATGGACATGATCAAGGAAGCCACCCACATCGCCCGCAACGCCACCGAGCGCACGAACGCAGCGGTCAAGGGCGGCGCCAAGGGCGAGTTCCTGACCTTCCGTCTCGGCGGCGAGGAGTACGGCATCGACATCCTGCGCGTGCAGGAGATCCGCTCGTACGAGCAGCCGACCCGCATCGCCAACACGCCCGAGTTCCTGCGCGGCGTCGTCAACCTGCGCGGCGTGATCGTGCCGATCGTCGACCTGCGCCTGAAGCTGTCGTGCCAGAGCGCCGACTTCAACGCGTTCACGGTCGTGATCGTGCTGAACGTCAAGGGTCGCGTGATCGGCGCGGTGGTGGACTCGGTCTCGGACGTCTGCGAGCTGGGCGGCGACATGATCAAGCCGGCGCCGACGCTGAACTCGCACGTCGACATGTCGTTCATCACGGGCATCGCCAACGTCGGCGAGCGCATGCTGATCCTGATGGACATCGAGGCGCTGATGAGCGCGTCGGACATGGGCCTGATCGAATCCGCGGCCTGAGCGACCCCTCGTCACGACAGCCGAGCCGCCTGCGGGCGGCTTTCGGCTTTTCGGGCCGGAGCAAGCGCGACGCCGCGCGGAAGAAAGTCTCACGACGCCGGCCGCCGCGGGCTCTTAAGATGCCGGCACGTCGTTTCCCCTGTCCTGAAAGCATCTCGTGCCCGACCTCATCGTCCACGGCGGCCTGCCCCTCTCGGGCCGCATCACGCCCTCCGCCAACAAGAACGCGGTGCTGCCCATCCTGTCGGCCACGCTCCTGACGCGCGAGCCCGTCACCCTGCGCGGCGTGCCCGACATCACGGACGTGCGCAAGATCCTCGCCGTCTTCCGCGAACTGGGCAGCACGGTCGAGGGCGAGCTCGCGTCGGGCGTGCTGCGCATCCATCACGAGCGCACGAACTTCGATCCCGCCGTGCACAAGCTGCCCGAGGAGATGCGCTCGTCCGTGATGCTGGTGCCGCCGCTGCTGGCGCGATTCGGCTGCGCGCGCATCGAGAACGACGTCCAGGGCTGCACGCTCGGCGTGCGCGAGATCGACCCGCACGTGGAAGTCTTCGAAGGCTTCGGCGCCCAGGTCGAGCGCGGCAAGGGCGCGCTGCACGTGACCGCGCCGCGGCCGCTGCACGCGCATCGCCAGTGGCTCGACTACGCCTCGGTCACGACGACCGAGAACTTCGTGCTGTGCGCGGCGCTCGCCGACGGCGTCTCCGAGCTGACCAACGCCGCCTCCGAGCCGCACGTGCAGGAGTTCTGCAAGTTCATGCGCGAGATGGGCGCGAAGGTCGAGGGCTGCGGCACCTCGAAGCTGACCGTCACCGGCGTCGACGCGCTGCGCGGCGTCGACTTCACCTTCGTCGAGGATTTCCACGAGGTCGTCACCTTCCTCGCGCTGGGCGCGATCACGGGCGGCGACGTCGAGGTGCGCAACAGCGCGCCGCAGTTCTTCCCGCTGATCGACCGCAGCTTCGCCAAGCTGGGCGTCGAGGTCGTGCACGAGGGCGGCTGGTCGCGCGCCCGCGTGCCCGGCGGCCTGAAGGTGCGCGAGCCCTTCACGCGCAACATGCTGCAGAAGATCGAGGCCGCGCCGTGGCCCTACTTCCCGGTCGACCTGCTGCCCATCTTCATCGCGCTGGGCGTGCGCGCCGAGGGGCAGGTGATGTTCTGGAACAAGGTCTACGACGGCGCGCTCGGCTGGACGTCGGAGCTGTCGAAGTTCGGCGCCCACGCCTTCCTGTCGGACCCTCACCGCGTCATCACCTTCGGCGGCAAGCCGCTGGTGGCGGCCGAGGTCGAGAGTCCGTACATCATCCGCGTCGCGATCGCGCTGCTGATGCTCGCCTCGAGCATCGACGGCCGCTCCACGATCTACAACGCGACGCCGATCCGCCGCGCGCATCCGCGCTTCGTGGAGAACCTGGTGTCGCTGGGGGCGAAGATCGAGTGGGTGGGCGCGGACGCCTGAGGGCGCCGCCGCGCGGCGGCGCGTCCGCCGCCGGCATCGGGCGGGTCGCGTTCCGGACGATCACGCCACCTTCGCCCCCGCTTCTTCCAGCAACGCCCGCAGCACCGAGCGGTGGCAGCGGGCCTCGTCCTCGCAGTAGCAGCCGACCGAGAAGTCCGCATCGCGCGACAGCGCGGCCAGCAGCGCGATCGTCTGCGCCGGCTCGGACCGGGCCATCTCCGCGCGGAACTTGCGCACGAAGGACGTCCACTCGCGCTCCGCGGCGGGCGAGTCGTCCTTCTGCGCCTCCAGCGCCCGCTTGACCAGCTCCGCGCTCGGCGAAAGCGCCGGGAGCCACACGTCGTACCAGTCGTCCTGCGCGAAGCGCTCCTTGCGGACGCCCCGCGGCGGGCGGCGGACCGTGCCGATGCGCAGGCCCTCGTGCGGAGCGCGTGGGGTGCCGAGGCGGACGATGCGGACGGTCATGACGTCACGATACCCGCAGCGACTCGAGCTCCACGATGCGGGCCTGGATCTCGCGACCCGTCACCTGCAGCATCCCGACCGAGACCGGCAGCCGGAAGCGCACCGGCCCCGCGCTGCCGGGGTTGACGAACAGCGTTCCGCCACGGCGCTCGACCCGGGGCCTGTGCGAGTGTCCGGTGACGACGACGTCCACGCCCGCCCCGGAGGGATCGAGCGCCAGGTCGGCGATGTCGTGCAGCACGTGCACGACCACCTCGCCGACCTGAAGCCACTCCTTGTCCGCCAGGCGCCCGGCCCACGCGCCGCGGTCGTTGTTCCCTCGCACGGCGGTCACGGGCGCGATCGTGGCGAGACGCTCGAGGATGCCCTCGCCGATGTCGCCCGCGTGGACGATGAAGTCGCTGCCTCGCAGCGCCGCGAGCGCCTCGGGCCGCAGCAGGCCGTGGGTGTCGGAGATGAGGCCGATCCGGATCATGGAAGTTGTCGCATCAAGGCGCGTGCCCGGACGATACCGCCGCATGCACGCAAGTGCGATGACGGTGCTTCGAGGGTGGACGGCGCGCCGCTGCGGACGGGTCGCTATTCCTGCGCGGCGCGCCGCAGCGTCTCCATCACTGGTCGCGCCAGGACGTCGCGCAGGCTGCGGATGCCGGCCGCGAGCGCGAGCACGCCGCCGCTGGCCGCGCCGGCGAGCGGCACCCACCAGGGCGGATTCCAGTGGAACTCGAAGACCTGGGAGGCGAGCAGCCAGCCGACCACCAGCGCCGCGGTCGCGGCGAGAAAGCCCGCGAGCGCGCCGACGCCCAGCAGCTCGGCGCGCTGCACGCGCGACAGCAGCGTGGCGGATGCGCCGACCGCGCGCATCACGGCGAACTCACGCGCCCGCGCCTCGCGCGTCGCCGAGACCGTGGCCATCAGCACGACCAGCCCCGCCACGAGGGCGAAGCCGAACAGCAGTTCCACCGCGTGCACGACCTGGTCGAGCACACCCTGGACCTGCGCGAGCGCGGCCGAGACATCGAACACCGTGAGGTTGGGGAACGCCGCGGCGAGCCGGTTGTCGAAGCCGGGGGCATGCGGCGCCTTGAACGCGCTGATGTAGCTGTACGGCACGTCGCCCATGTCCGCACGCGGGAACAGCACGAAGAAGTTGACGCGCATCGAGCCCCAGTCGACCTTGCGCAGGCTGGTGATGCGGCTGGTGAACTGCTGGCCGCCGACGCCGAAGACGAGCGTGTCGCCCAGCTTGACGCCGAGCGTCTTCGCAAGGCCCTCCTCCATGCTCGCGCCATCCGGCTCGCCCGGGATCCAGCGGCCGGCGACGATGCGGTTGTCGTCCGGCAGCTCGAGGGTGTGGCTGAGGTTGAACTCGCGCTCGACCATGCGCAGCGCGTTCGCGTCGTGCTCGTAGCGCGGCGCCGCGGGTTCGCCATTGATCGTGAGCAGGCGGCCGCGGATCATCGGGAACCAGTCGTCGTGCCGCACGCCGGCGGCCTTGAGCGCCGCGCGGTAGGCGTCGCCCTGGTTGGGCTGGATGTTGATCACGAAGCGGTCGGGCGCGCCCGGCGGGGTCGCCGCGCGCCAGCTGTCGATCAGGTCGGTGCGCAGCAGCACCAGCACCCACAGCGCCAGGAGCCCGACGGCCATCGACGCCACCTGCAGCACCGCGAACGCCGGCCGCGCCGCGATCGCGCGCGTCGCCA
>DASVLN010000558.1:0-2076 GCA_036384855.1 Burkholderiaceae bacterium
GCGACGTGCTGCGCGACGACGGCGTGGCGATGGCCGAGCGCCTCATGGCCGCCGGCGTCGACACCGTGCCGGTGGTCTACGAGGGCGCGCCCCACAGCTTCCTCGAGGCGATGGAGACCTCGGCGATCGCGCGCCGCGGCCTGGACGACGGCGCCGCCTGGCTGCGGGCGCGGCTGTTCGCTCCGGACTGAGCGCCCGCGGGGGCGCCCGGCGGGCGGTCGTTCGGCGGGCCTGCGAAAATGGGCGGTTGCCGACCCGCCCCATGAACGACCAGATCCAAGCCATCCAGGCGCGCCTGCGCCAGATCGACGAGTACGAGCGCAAGGGCCTGATGCCCGCCGCCGAGGCCGCCGCGCAGCGCAGCGCGCAGCAGCACAAGCTGATGCGGCTGATCGTGCCCGACGCGCCCGCGCCGCGCATCCCCTGGCGCGTGCACGCGTGGGCGGTGGTGGCGATGCTCGTGCTGCTGGGCAGCGTCGTCGCCTACCTGCTCACGCCGCTGGCGGGCCTGCGCGCGCCGGCCATCCGCATGCTCCAGGCGGTCGCGGCCCAGAACCGCAAGTGGCACGAGGAACGCCTCGCGCGCGAGCGCGCCGGCCTCTCGGTCGCGCCCGACAAGTACGGCCGCTTCCCCGACGAGCTCGCGTCCGCGCCTGCCCACCCGGGCGCCGCGGCCTCGGGCCCGGTCGCCCCGCTGCTCGCCGGCCGCATCGTCGTGAGCCCGGCGCTGGCGGGCAAGTTCTCGCCCGAGGACTCGCTGTTCATCACCGTGCGCCTGCCCGACGACCCCGACGGCCTGCCGCTCGCCCAGCTGCGCGTCGAGGCCGTCAACCTGCCCTTCAACTACGACATCGCCGAGGCCGAGACCCTCGGCGGCCCGCAACGCCTGATGACGGCTCCCAAGGTCGTCGTGACGGCCCGCGTCTCGAAGTCCGGCAGCGGCAAGGCGCAGGCGGGCGATCTCGTCGGCACGTCGGCGCCGTTCGCGCCGTGGGCGAGCCATGCGGACGTGACGATCGGGCAGGCGGTGAAGTGAGGGCGGATTCCGCTCCCGAGCGAGATCCCGCCTCCGCCCGTCCCGCGCCTCAGGGGCCGAACAGCGCCGCGGCTATCCCGTTGGGCCGCACATCGGCCGTGGCGGGGTCGATGAACCCGAAGCCGCCGGCGAGCTCCCAGTACGCCCAGGTCATGCCGCGGCGCTCGATCTCGTCGCGCATCGTCCGCGTGTAGCGAACGCGGTCGGGCTGCGCGACCGACTCGAAGGCACCGAACTCGCCGACCCAGACGGGGTAGCCGTGGCGCTCGCCCCAACGTTGCGCCGTGTCGAGCGGGCCGCGGATGTCCTGCAGTTGCTGCAGGGAGCAGCAGCCGACGCCCGTGGGCATCGGCGGCACGACCCAGGGCGCGCCCTGGTGAGTGAAGGGGTAGGGATCGTAGTGGTGGATCGTCAGCACGAGGTTCGCGTCGGGCGGCATGAGGAAGTCGCCGAGCCCGCGGGCGGAATTCCACTGCGTCGGGCCGACGACGACGATGCGCCCGGGATTGCTGCGCCGCACGACGCCCAGCGCGCGCGACATGAGCTCGTTCCAGCGCGGCGCGAGCCGGCCGTGCGGCTCGTTGTACAGCTCGAACGCGAGCGCGGGCGGCGCATCGCGGAAGTGCTCGGCGATCTGGCGCCACATCGCCAGGAAGCGCACGTCGACGACGTCGTCGGGCACGGCGTGCTCGCCGGGGTCGAGCGGATCGCCGTCGAGCTGGCGGTAGTGGTGCATGTCCACGACCACCGGCACGCCGCGCGCGAGCAGGCGATGGACGACGTCGTCGACACGCGCCATGAACGCGGGATCGATGCGGGCCTGGGCATCCGCGCCGGCATGGTTGCTCCAGCGCACCGGCAGGCGGACGCTGGCGATGTGGCCGCCGCCGCCCGGGCCGACGAGGGCGACGTAGCGATCGTCGACGCGCAGGCCCCAGGCCCCCTCGTCGGGCGCATCGAGCATGTTGCCGAAGTTGACGCCGCGCCCGAGCTCGGCGGCGTAGCGGCGCGCGGCCGGCGAGGCGCCGGGCGCCGGCATC
>DASVLN010000559.1:0-3479 GCA_036384855.1 Burkholderiaceae bacterium
CGCCGTCGTGCACGCGCAGCAGGCTGCGCAGGCGCGCGGCGACGTCGACCGCCGGATCGCGCGCGGACTCGACGTCGGGCAGCGCGATCGCGAAGTCGCTGCCGTTCAGGCGCCCGACCTCCGCCGCGGCGACGCGGCGCGAGGTCTCGACCATCGCGCCCGCGGCGTCCTGCAGCAGGCGGTCGGTGGCGGACCGGCCCAGCGTGCGGTTCAGCGACTGCAGCTCCACGAGACGCACCATCACCAGCACGCCGGCGGCCGCGCCATCCTCGCTGTCGAGCATGCCCTTGACGCGGCCCAGGAAGTGCGCGCGGTTGGCGAGGCCGGTCAGCGGGTCGCAGTGGGCCTGGCGGCGCAGTTGCTCGACCTGGCCGGCCTGCTCCTCGAACATGGCCTTCAGGCGCGCCACCATCGCGTTCATCGCGCGCGTGACATTGCGCAGCTCCGGCACGTCGGGCTCGTCGACCATCACGAAGCGGCGCTCGGTGAGCGCGCGCGCCTGGTCGACGGTGCGCGCCAGCGGCACGCGGATGCGGCCGACGCCGACCCACGCGAGCAGGCCCGCGAACAGCATCAGCGCCGCCAGCACGCCCACCGTGCGCAGCGTGCCGTGCCAGAGCTCGTCCTCGGCGAAGGCGGACTGGCTGCGCACCTCCAGCTTGCCGACCTGGCGCCAGCCGTCGCTCACCTGCGCCACCCCGTCGGCGGGCGCAAGCCCCATCAGCGCGACGAACCAGCGCGGCGCGTCGTGGGGTCGCGGGTCGGACTCGCGGTCCACGATCGCGCGGCCGTCGGCCGCGACCAGCCGGATGCGCTCGTAGTAGCCGGTGTCGAACTGGCTCGCGATCGCGAGCTCCAGCGCCACCTTGTCGCCGCGCTGCTGCGACAGCGTCAGCGCGAGCGCCTGCGCGGTGTCGTTGTTCTTGAGATCGAGCTGCGTCTGCAGGTACTGGCGCGCCGAGCGCACCGAGACCCCGGTCGCGCCCACGAACGCAAGCACGAGGGTCAAGGCGAGGAGCAACCACACCTGGCGAATCAGCGACATGCACTCTCCATTGCGCCGACCTCCGCGGGTCGGATCTTCTCTTGCGGACGCGGGCGGCGGCCCTCGTTCACTTGAACCCGTCCTGCTGCGCGCGCATCAGCACCTCGCGCCATTTCGACAGCCGCACCAGCGGATCGCCGGACGCCCGGATGCCACCTACCCCCTGCCACAGTCCTTCCGCGTTGAAGCTGAACACCGGGGCGAGGTCGGGACGCTGGCCGGCCAGGTGGATCTCCGGCAGCAGGTTGTCCAGCACCAGCGGTTCGGCATCGGCCTGCGGATAATAGGCCAGCACCATGTGCGGCACGTAGCCCTTCGGTGCATCCGGGATGCTCGCACGCACGTAGACCATCCGCAGTTTGGAATGCGGCATCCCGAGCGCGACGAGCGTGAAGTATTTGCCGATGGCGTAGTCCTCGCAGTCGCCGGCGCCCTTGCCCAGCGCCTCGAGCGGGCTCGCCCAATAGTCCTCGACGCCCCAGTTGTCGATGTCTTCCCGGTAGGCGAGGCGGCGGTTGTAGAAGTCGTTGACGGCCTTGAGCTGGACGACGTCGGGCTTGCCGGCGACCTCGGCCATCACCTGCTGCAGCGCGCGCGCGTTGGCCACCGCGGTCGGGCCGTATTTCGCGGCCGAGCGCTGGATGCGGTCGGCGTCGACCCCCCGCACGGCCGGCGCCGCCAACGCCATCGCGACGATCGCCGCCGCCAGGGCGAGCCGCACCGCTTCCGCCAGCGCGCCCAGCACGCGACCGCGCAGGCGCGCCATGGCCCCGAGGATCACGGCGGCGTCGAGGCAAGGGAGAACGTCGACGAGGTCCACATCGGACGTATCGGCCGGGCGCGCGCGATCTGGAGCGCCTCCAGCGTCCGAAATGCATGCCGACGCCCCCCGATTTCCGCGCGCCGACCGCGTCGTGCCCCCGCCACAGTGGCGCGGCACATTCGGCGGAAGGCCCGAATGTTTGCCGGATCGGCCTCCAGGGACGCCCCGGAACGCCCGGGAGCGGAGGGGGGCTTCGGTATCATTGAAACAACTTAATACAGATGCCCCCGAGACAGCACCTTCCATCATGAAGAAGACCGTGATTGCAGTGAGTCTGCTCGCGCTGGCCAGCGTCGCCGCCATGGCGCAGGGCACCTCGCCCGTGGCCCAGTCCGTGCAGCAGGCCATCGAGGGAAACCCGGAAGTTGCCGCCAAGTTCAACGCATTTCGCGCCTCCAACGACGAGATCGACGTCGCCCGCGGCGCGTGGCGGCCGCACCTGGACGTCAGCGCCAATGCCGGCAAGCGCGAATACGACCTGTCGCAGGGATCGCCGAAGAACCCGAATTTCGCCGAAGGCGGGGTGCGCGCCGAGCTGAGCCAGCTGCTGTGGGACGGCCTGGCCACCCGCAACGAGATCGACCGCCTGGGCCACGCCAAGCTGCTGCGGTATTTCGAGTTTCTCGACGCCACCGAGCAATTCGGCATGGAAGCGGCCAAGGCGTATTACGACGTCGTCCGCTACCGCAAGCTCGTGCAGCTGGCCGAGGACAACTACGTCCAGCACAAATACTCGTTCGACCAGGTGCAGTCGCGCGTGAAGGCGGGCGTGGGCCGCGGCGTCGATCTCGAGCAGGTGCTCGCCCGCGTCGCGCTCGCGCAGTCCAACCTGGTGACCGAGCGCGCCAACCTGCACGACGTCACCGAGCGCTACGTGCGCATCGTCGGGACGCTGCCGCCGGCCGAGAACGCCAGCGCGGTGTCGATGGTCGATCCGCTGCCGGCCAGCGAGGCCGACGCGATGCGCCAGGCCGCGCTGCGCAGCCCGGCCGTCGCCGGCGCGATCGAGAACCTGCGCTCCGCGCGCGCCGCCGTCGCCGGGCGCAAAAGCCCGTTCCAGCCGCGCATCGAGGCGCGCGTGCGTGCGGCCGGCGGCCACAACCTCGACGGCCAGCTCTATGAGCGCCGCGATGCCACCGCCGAGATCGCGCTCACCTGGAACGTCTTCAACGGCGGTGCCGACTCCGCACGCGAGCGCCAGTACGCGAGCCTGCTCAACCAGGCCGAGAACGAGCGTGACAAGGCCTGCAACGACGTCCGCCAGACGGCGGCCATCGCGTTCAACGACGTCGCCAAGCTCAAGGAGCAGCTGGGCTATCTGGATCGCAACGTCGTCTCGATCCAGAAGGCGCGCGACGCCTACCGCCAGCAGTTCGACATCGGCCAGCGCAGCCTGATCGACCTGCTCAACGCGGAAAACGAGCTCTACACCGCCAAGCGCTCCTACGTGCTGGCCGAGGAGGACCTGGCCACCGCGGTCGTGCGCACCTACGCCGCGATGGGCACGCTGGTGGCCAACCTCGGCCTGAAGGGGCCGCAGGCGCAGGATCTCGCGCCCGAGGCGCGGGACTGGGGCGTCGGCGACGACGCGTCCTCGCGCTGCCCGCTCGA
>DASVLN010000560.1:0-11259 GCA_036384855.1 Burkholderiaceae bacterium
CGATCCGCTCTTACGCGGCCTGCCCGGTCGCCTTCGAGGGGCTGGTCGTCGGCACGGTGTGCGTCCTCGACCCGCGGCCGCGCGCGCTCTCGCCCGCGCAGCGCGCGAGCCTGGGCGACGTGGCGGGGCTGGTGGAGGCGATCCTGCGCACGCGCTGCGAGCAGCAGCTGGTGCACGCGGAACGCCAGCACGCGATCGGCCTCGTGCGGGCGCTCGCGGAGTCGGAGGCGATGCTGTCCGAGGCGCAGCGCGTCGCCCGCATGGGCAGCTGGGAGATCGCGCCGGACGGCGCCATCTCGTGGTCGCCCGCGCTCTTCGAGATCCTGGGCCAGGATCTGGCGCGGGGGCCGCTGTCGGTCGAGGCCTTCGCGGCGCGCATCCATCCCGAGGACGTCGAGGCCTTCGAGGGCGGCCGCGTCGAGTCCTTGGAGCGCCAGGTGCCGCACGAGCGCGACTTCCGCTTCGTCCTCGCCGACGGCCGCGCCATCTGGCTGCACGCGGTGAGCCGCCCGGTGCGCGACGCCGCGGGCCGCGTGACCGGCTTCCGCGGCACGGTGCAGGACGTCACCGAGCGCAAGGACGCCGAGCGCCGTGCGCGCGAGGCCGGGGAGCGCGACCGCCTGCTGTGGCAGACGACGACGGACGTCGTGCTGTTCCTCGACGAGGCCAACCGCATCCAGTTCTGCAATCCCGCGGTGCGCCACACGTTCGGGCACGAGCCGGAGGATCTCCTGGGCCGCGATCTCTCGGTGCTGCAGCCGCTGCGCAAGCGTGCGCAGCACGAGGCCGCGTTCGCGCGCTACCTGCGCAGCGGCGAACGGCGCCTGGACTGGCGCACCGTCGAGACGGTGGCGCAGCACCGCGACGGCCGCGAGTTCCCGGTCGAGATCTCGTTCAGCGACATGGTGATCGACGGCCACCGCGTCTTCGGCGCGTTCCTGCGCGACGTCTCGGCGCGCGTCGGCCAGCAGCAGGCGCTGCGCCTGAGCGAGGAGCGCTACCGCCGCATCGTGCAGACCGCGGCCGAGGGCATCTGGACGATCGACGCCGACAGCGTCACGACCTTCGTCAACCCGACCATGGCCGCGATGCTGGGCTATGCCGCCGAGGAGATGGTCGGCCGCCCGCTGTTCGATTTCATGCGGGAGGCCGAGCACGCGCAGGCGCAGGCCAACGTCGAGCGGCGCCGCCTGGGCATCGCGGAGCAGCACGACTTCCGGCTGCGCCGCAAGGACGGCAGCGACGTGTGGACGGCGATGAGCACGACGCCCGCCTTCGACGGCGAAGGCCGCTACGCCGGCGCGCTGGCGATGGTCACCGACATCACCGAGCGCCGCCGCGCCGAGGACGCGCTGCGCGAGAGCGAGGCGCGCTTCCGCTCGCTGACCGAGCTGTCGTCGGACTGGTACTGGGAGCAGGACGAGGAATTCCGCCTCACCAAGGTCGTGGGCGGGCGCGCGTTCGAGAAGCTGGCCGGCTTCCGGCGCCACCTCGGCCAGCGGCCGTGGGAGGCGCCCAGCGACGGCATGGCGCAGGCGCAGTGGGACGCGCACCGCGCGCAGCTGGAGGCGCACGAGCCGTTCCGCGACTTCGAGATCACGCGCCGCGGCACGGACGGGACGCTGCAGATCGTCAGCGTCAGCGGCGAGCCCCAGTTCGGCCCCGACGGCGTCTTCCGGGGCTACCGCGGCGTGGGCCGCGACGTCACGGAGCAGCGTCGCGCGCAGGTGGTGCGCCAGGAGCTCGAGGCCCAGCTGCGCGAATCGCAGAAGATGGAGGCGATCGGCGTGCTGGCCGGCGGCATCGCGCACGACTTCAACAACGTGCTGGCGGGCATCCTCGGCAACGTGGCGCTCGCGGCGCAGGACCTGGCGCCCGGCCATCCCGCGGCGCCGGCGCTGGAGCAGATCCGCAAGGCGAGCCTGCGCGGGCGCGAGCTGGTGCAGCAGATCCTCGCCTTCGCGCGCCGCCAGCCGCGCGAGATCACCAACTGCGAGCTGCGGCCCCTGGTCGAGGAGAGCCTGGGCCTGCTGCGCGCCACGCTGCCGGCGGGCGTGACGCTGGAGTCGGCGATCGGCCCGCGGCCGCTGCACGTGCTCGCGGACGCGACGCAGGTCGAGCAGGTGCTGATGAACCTGTGCACCAACGCCTGGCATGCGCTGGACGGCCGGCCCGGCCGCATCGCGGTGACGCTGGACGAGGCCGAGCTCTCCGCCACCGAGGCGCGCCGCTTCGCGCCGCCGCTGGCCGCGGGTCGCTACGCCCGGCTGGCAGTGCAGGACGACGGGCAGGGCATGGACGCGGCGACGCGGGCGCGCATCTTCGAGCCCTTCTTCACGACCAAGGAAGTGGGCGAGGGCACCGGGCTCGGACTGGCGGTGGCGCACGGCATCGTCGCCGCCCACGGCGGGGCGATCCGGGTCGAGTCGGCCAAGGGCCGCGGCAGCCTGTTCGAGATCTTTCTGCCCGCCATCGCGCCCGCGCCCGGACCCGCGCGCCCGACGCCGCTGGCCACGACGCATCGCGGCCGCGGCGAGCGCGTGCTCTACATCGACGACGACGAGGTGATGGTCACGATGGTCGAGCGCCTGCTCGAGCGCAGCGGGTACGCCGTCGCGTGCATGCATGACCCCGCGGCCGCGATCGCCGCCGTGCGCGGCGCCCCCGGGGACTGGGACATCGTCGTGACCGACCTCAACATGCCTCAGCTCTCGGGCCTGGACGTGGCGAGGGCGCTGCGCGCCATCCGCGCGGACCTGCCGGTCGTGATCAGCTCGGGCAACCTGCCCGACCAGTTGCAGGCCGACGCGCGCCAGGCCGGCGTGCGCGCGCTGCTGCACAAGCAGTACACGCTCGAGGAGCTGGGCGCCGTCATCCACTGGGTGCTCGCCGGCGGCCAGCGGCTCGGGCTGGAGCCGCTGCACCAGGCCGGCGCGGGCTGACGCGCCGCTGCCGCGGTCGGGCGATGCCTGACATCGCGGCGGGGCGCGGAGCTCGCGGGCGCCCGCGAAGGCCGGTGGACGGCCACAATGCCGTCGTCCATCACCGAAACCCGAAGGAGCCCGCATGAGCACCCTGCGCATCGCCGTCGTCGTCGGCAGTCTCCGCCGCGAGTCGTTCAACCGCAAGCTGGCCAGCGCGCTCGGCAAGCTGATGCCGCCGGACGTCCAGCTCGACCGCGTCGAGATCGGCGACCTGCCGCTGTTCAACCAGGACGACGAGCAGCATCCCGCCGCGGCCGTCACGCGACTGAAGGAGCAGGTCAAGGCGGCCGACGGCGTGATCTTCGTGACGCCGGAGTACAACCGCTCGATCTCCGGCGTCCTCAAGAACGCGCTCGACCAGGGCTCGCGGCCGTACGGCCAGAGCGTCTGGGCGAAGAAGCCGGCGGGCGTGATCGGCATCTCGGTCGGCGCGATCGGCACCTCGCTCGCGCAGCAGCACCTGCGCAACGTGCTCGCCTACCTCGACATGCCCACGCTGGGGCAGCCCGAAGTCTTCCTGCAGCACAAGGACGACACCTTCCAGGCGGACGGCAGCCTCAACGAAAGCGTCGCGAAGTTCGTGGGCGGGTGGGTCTCCGCGTACGTCGCCTTCGTGAAGCGCCACCAGGGCTGAAGGACGCGGCGGACGCACGCCGCCCGACAAGGGACGGCGCCACGACCGCCGCGCGCACGGGCTCGGCGTCCCGCCCGATCACTGCGGGACGACGAAGACCGCCGCGGTGCGCGCGGGGATCACGAAGGTGCCGCTCGCGTCGTCGACCGTCGCCGCCGCGGCGCGCTTGTCGGTCGCGTTGGCGGCGGCCTGCACCGGATGGAGCCGGAAGCGGCGGCCCTGCAGCGCCGGGATCGTGATCGCGTGCGGCTGCTTGTCGACGTTGATGAAGTAGGCGAGCTCGTCGAAGTTGGCGCCGGGGTAGCCGCGGCCGTCGACATCGCCGACCAGCAGCGTCGGGAGCTGCCGCGAGCCCGTGTTGTAGAACTTCAGGCGCGCCTTGATGTCGTCGGCGGTGCGCAGGCGCAGCAGGGTCGTGCTCGCGCGGATGCGCAGCAGGTCGCGGAAGACGTTGCGGGTCCACGCGATCTCGGTGGCGGTGGGCTTGATCGCGGGATCCGCGAGCAGCGGCTGCGCGAGCGCCCAGTTGGCCTGGTTCGAGGCGGCCGGCGGCAGGCCGACGCCGAAGTTGTCGGCCTGGTAGCTCCAGTCGAGGCGGTTGAACCAGTCGCCCGAGTCGTAGCTGTTGGCGTCCAGCGACTTGCTGCGCAGCGTGTCGACGCCGGCGTGGAAGTAGGCCACGCCCTGACTGAACGCGTCGATCGCGGCGCCCAGCATCTGCACCCGCGCGCGGTCCTCGCGCGAGGTCGCCGTGGGCAGCTTGTAGGCGTCGTTGTCGAACAGCGTCAGGTTGTCGTGGTTCTCCACGTAGTTGACGACCTCCGTCGGCTGCGAGACGTAGCCGAGCGGCGTGCCCCCGAAGGCGATCTGCTCGATCGGCAGGGTCGCGTCCCAGCTCGTCTCGAGCGGGTAGCCGCGCACCGAGCCCGCGAGGCTCGCCTTGATGACGTCGCCCAGCCACATGAGGTCGCCCGCCGTGTGGCCGCCGCCCTGGGCGTTCGGGTCGTACCACAGGCCGTTGACATAGCCCTGGTTGGCGACCAGCGCGTCGCCCGAGTCGCAGCAGCCGCCGCCGCGCACGGCGTCGCGCACGTAGGGGTTGAAGGTGCCGATGCCCGTGCCGTTCATGTCGAACATGTCGGCCTGCACGAAGCGCGCGTTGTTGGCGACGACGCCGAAGTTCCAGCCTTCGCCGAGCATCTCGACATGGCGGCCCACGGCGGCGTCGACCTTGGCCTGCACGTCCATCATCGCGGCGCGCGGCTGGATGCCCATGATGTCGAACCGGAACGAGCTCACGTGGTATTGCCTCGCCCACTGGGCGACGGTGTCGCTCATGAGCTTGCCCATCATCGCGTTCTCGGTCGCCGTGTCGTCGCAGCACGAGTCTCGCGTGACGGCGCCGGTCGCGTCGAGCCGGTGGTAGTAGCCGGGGACGATCTGGTCGAGCACCGAGTGCGCGTCCTCGCCCGAGGCCGCCGTGTGGTTGAACACCATGTCCAGGCCGACGCGCAGGCCCGCGGCGTTGAGCGACTGCACCATGCGGCGGAACTCGATGACGCGGGTGACGCCGTCTGCGACGGAGGTGGCGTAGCTGCCCTCGGGCGCGCCGAAGTGCCAGGGGTCGTAGCCCCAGTTGTAGCAGTCGGTCGAGGCGGTCGCGGCGACCTCGGCCTGTTGCGAGCTCGAGTCCGGCGCTCCGGCGGGCGAGGGCGTCGTGCAGCCGGTCTCCGGGACGCTCGAGAAGTCGAACGCCGGCATCAGGTGCACGTCGGTCAGGCCGGCCTGCGCGAGCGCCCTCAGGTGCTTCATGCCGTTGGAGCTGGCGTCGGTGAAGGCGAGGTACTTGCCCCGGTGCGCGGCCGGCACCGTGGGGTCGTTGTCCGAGAAGTCGCGCACGTGCAGCTCGTAGATCGACATGTCGGTGGAGCCCGCGACCGTCGCGGGCGGCTGCGAGGTGTCCCAGCCGGCGGGCTTGGAGCGCGGGTCGTCGAGGTCGACGAACTCGCTGCGGGCGCTGTTGGCCGCCAGGCTCACCGAGTACGGGTCGGTGACGATGTTGCGCACGACGCCGACGCCGCGCACGAACACGCGCACGCCGAAGGCGTAGTAGTAGCCGTGGAAGTCGCCGGGGATCGGGAGCGACCAGATGCCCGTTGCCGGGTCGAGGTTCAGGGGCGTGGCGATCGTGCTCGCACCGGTCGCCGTCTTGTAGAGATACAGCGTGACGGCCTGCGCGGTCGGGGCCCAGACGCGCACCGTCGTCGTGCCGTGCGTGATCGTGGTGCCCATCGTTGCCGCCTGCGCGGCGGCGTAGAGCTCGTCCATCGCGCCCGCGATCTGCGTGGCGGTCGCGTTCTGCACGGCGCCGGTCGCGTCCTCCTGCACCGCGAGCAGCTGCGCGGTGTGCAGCTTCTTCAGCTTCGCGACGTCCGACGCGCGTACGGCGAACACGCCGCCCGCGCCGACCCACTTGAAGCGCGTCGCCGCGGCGGTCGGCACGGCGCCGGTGTACGGATCGAGCGCGATCGAGCCGTCGGCGCCGGTGATCTTCTGTCCGGCGGCGGCCTGGATCTGCCCGTTCATCGACCAGTACAGCTTGACCGGGTTGCCGGCGAACACGCGCGGCCACTGCAGCAGCGTGCCGTTCAGCCAGACGGCGCGCGCGTCTGTGGTGGAGACGGAGCGCAGGTCGGGGACGGCGGTGTAGACGGTCGGATCCTGCTGCACGAGCCAGATCTCGCCGACCTGGTTGACGATCTTCAGGCTCGCGAAGTCGACGTGGATGTTGGCGGGGCGGCCGTCCTTGTCGTTGACGTCGTTGGGCGGCAGGCCGTGGATGATGAACTCGAGCGAGGTCGAGCCCGGATGCGTGGCCGGATCGAGCACCGGCAGGTCGAACACGATCTCGCCCGTGCCCGCGTGCTCGCCGGGGATGGCGGCGAACGGCACCGGGTGGTTCCAGTCGCCGATGTTCACGCCCGGCAGGCGCGACGTGTCCAGCCCGCTGCCGTCCCACAGGTGCAGGCCCCAGCGGTCGTAGTCGGCGGCGAAGCGCTGGTAGTGCACGCGCAAGGTGACGATATCCGGCGGCGGGGCCGTCAGCGGGTTGCTCGTGTAGGTCGCGAGGTCGCCCTGGACGCGCCAGATCTCGTTGGCGCCCGGCTGCAGCACGTAGGCCTGGTCGGCGCCGCCGTCGTCCTTGGTGTCGCCGTCGTGGAACAGGTAGCCGACCGTGCCGGTGCCGGAGGCGAGCTGCACGTCCCAGTAGTCGCCGAACGCGTCGGTGCCGGTGGGCGCCCAGCCGGCGTTCCAGGTCGGCGAGACCGCGGCGTTCCAGGTATGGAGCTGCCAGCCCGCGTAGTCGCCGGCGGGGCGGTGGTAGTGGATGCGCAGCGTCGTGGCGGGCGCGTCGGCGGCGTCCGCCTGCGCGGTGGCGGCGGGCAGGCCGTGCAGCAGGGTCTGGGCCGTCGTCGCGTTCGCCGCCGCCGGCGAGGCGTCCTCCGTGATCGCGGCGGCGGCGGGCGACTGCATCGCCGCCGATCCGCCGCCGCCGCCGCAGGCGGTCATCGCCAATGCGGCGACCACGGCCGCGGCCGCATGCCGTGCCGCGCGCATCGCGGCCATCCAGGAAGTCTTCATCGCGCTTGTCTCCGTGCACGCGCAGGTCCAGGCGGCGCGACATGCTCCGCCTGGCCCGCGTCTCGGCGCGATGCTATTGAAGCAAAACTACATCACCAAGCTCGTACTTTCCCTGAACGAGTTGTGTAACTACATTTGCATGTAATCTCAAACATCGGGGAACGACGCCATGATCGGCAGAGGCGAGCCTCGCCGGACGTCATTGCGTGTAGTTCTCCACCGTGCCCACGTCGCGAGGCGTGGCCGAATCCGGGTCGGCGCCGAACTCGCGCTTCGCGCGGCGCTGGCGCAGAAGATCCCAGCATTGGTCCAGCTGCTCCGCCACCTGCTTGAGGCGGTCGCCGCGCTCGCCAGGCGCTGCCGCGTCGGCACGCAGCCGGCGTTCTTCCTCCACGAGGGCGGTGATGCGATCGAGGATGTTCTGGTCGTCCATGTCCGAGGCTCCTGGGTGGTGATCGAGGCGCGCGGGCAATCCGCGAACCCACGGCCTGCGGCCTCGGCGGACGACGCCCTGCGGCGTGCGGCGCAGCGCGCCTTCGGACCCGAGCTCGCGCCGCGCGCGATCCAGGGTTTTCACGGGCCCCCGCCCCGAGCGCGGGCGACGAGCGGATTGGACAACGCGACCGCGCGCCCGCATACTGCCAGTTGGGATTCGAACACGGAAACTGTCCGCCGCGCGGCTTGGGGGCCGCGTGACTGGGAGCTCCGGCGCGCGTCATCGCGGGGTCACACCGCGAGCGCAGGCGCCGCGGCATGCGAGCCAGCTCGAGATTCGACACCCGGGGGTATCGCATGCATCCACCTGAGCGTCGGCTCGACCGCCTCGAACGACTCGAGCGCGTGATCCTCGCGCAGTCGCATCTCGTCCAGTCCGACCTCGACATCGACGGCTTCGCGCAGCGGGTCGTGGAGCACTTGCGCGAGCTCACCGAGTCCGAAGGCGTCACGGTGGAGCTCGTGGACGGGGAGGACACCGTCTGCTTCCACGCCTGCGGCGCGGTGGCACCGCGGCCCGGCCGGCGGCTCGCGCGCGCGGGGAGCCTGTCGGGGCTGTGCGTGCGCACCGGCGCGATGGTCACCTGCGCGGACACCGAGGCCGACCCGCGCGTCGACCGCCAGGCCGCGCGCGGCGTGGGTGCGCGTTCCATGATCTGCACGCCGCTGTTCCGCGCCGGGCACGCGATCGGCCTGGTCAAGGTGCTCTACGCGCGCCCGCACGCCTTCGACGCCGGCGACGTGCCGGTGCTGTCGCTGATGGCGTCGACGCTGGCCGGGGCGCTCGGGCAGCAGATGGCCATCGAGTCGCGCAGCCGCGTCGAGGCGCGCCTGCGCGCCAACGAGGAGCGCATGCGATCGATGCTGGAGCATGCGCACGACGCCGTGGTCTCGATGGACGACGCGGGCTGCGTGTCGCAGTGGAACAGGGCCGCGGAGCGCCTGTTCGGCTGGGCGCCGATCGAGGCGATGGGCCAGCCGCTCGCCGAGCTCATCGTGCCGCCCGCCCGGCGTGGCGAGTTCGGTCGCATCGTCGCGGGCTTCGCGGCCTGCGAGCGGCTCGAGGACGTCCACCAGCGCGTCACGGTGGCCGCGGTCGACCGCGCCGGCCGCGAGCTGGCCGTCGAGGTGAGCCTCACGGCCACGCGCGTGGACGGCCGCTGGGAGCTCACCGCCTTCGGCCGCGACGTCTCCGAGCGCCGGCATCTGGAGGCCCGCCTGCGCGAGCTCGCACTGAGCGACGGCCTCACCGGCCTGGCCAACCGGCGCGCGTTCATGGAGGCGCTCGAGAAGGCCGTCGCGCGGGCCCAGCGGCTGGGGCACCGCATGGCGCTGCTGTTCCTCGACCTCGACGACTTCAAGCAGATCAACGACGAGCACGGCCACCACGCCGGCGACCTCGCGTTGCAGGCCTTCGCGCGCCGCATCGAGCAGTGCGTGAGGAAGGGCGACGTCGTTGCGCGCCTGGGCGGCGACGAGTTCACCGTGCTGGCCGAGGGCGTCGAATCGCTCGAGCAGGCCCAGGCGATCGCCGCCAAGATCGCCGAGGCGATGCAGCCGCCGATCGAGCACGGCCTGCGCCTGCACGCCAGCATTGGCGTGAGCCTGTACCGCGCGCCCGCGGACGCCTCGCAGTTCCTGCGCGACGCCGACCACGCGATGTACCTCGCCAAGCGTGGCCGCCCGCCGGCCCGAGTGGACGAGCCGGACGCGCGGCGCGCGGAGGCGCTGTTCGATTGACAATGCGCGGATCGCCCCTGAGGAGATCGCCATGTCCGCATCGCACGAACATCCCGCCGCAGGCCACGACGACGCGTCGCCGCCGTGGAAGCATGACGGCGTGCGCGTCGTCCCGGCCGACAAGCTCGATCCCAACACCGCGCAGACGCCCGGCATGGATCGCCAGGCCGCGATCACCTTTGCCCGCGTCGGCGCCCAGAAGCTGTGGGCCGGCACGGTGCACATCCATCCCAACGCCAAGACCGGCGCACACCACCACGGGCCGCTCGAGAGCGTGATCTACGTCGTGCGCGGGCGCGCCCGCATGCGCTGGGGCGAGCGCCTGGAGTTCACCGCCGAGGCGGGCCCGGGCGACTTCATCTACGTGCCGCCGTTCGTGCCGCACCAGGAGATCAACGCGAGCCCGACGGAGGTGCTCGAGTGCGTGCTGGTGCGCAGCGACGGGCAGGCGGTCGCGGTCAACCTCGACATCGAGCCGGTCGAGCCGCCGGAGGACGTGGCCTGGGTCGACCCGACGCATCCGGCGCCGTAGGCGAGGCCGGTCGCGGGGCGGGTCAGCGGCCGGTGTAGCCCCGCCCGTCCATGCAGGCGAGCGTCGCGCGCTGGAAGACGCTCGCGTCGGCCATTGCGCTGGGTTGGGTCGTCGCCCACGCGTTGCAGGCGCGACGGTCGGCCTCGGTCTGCTGCGGGGACTGGCCGTTGCGCGGATAGAAGATCGGATCGGGCTGCGCCGGCGCGACGGCCGGGGCGGGGGCCGCGTTCGGGTACACCACGACGGGCGCGGGCGGAGCGTAGACCACCGGTGGCTGGTCGACGACGACGTAGGGCCGGTCGTAGTAGTAGGCGCCGGCGAGGCCGACGTCCACCGCGAGGCCGACGCCGGCCCAGAACGGCCACCCGCCGCGGTAGTAGCCGCCGTGGTAATACCCGCCGTGGTGGTAGCCACCGTGATAGCCCCCGTGGTAGCCGTATCCGTAGCCGCCGTGCGCCTGCGCGGGGACGGCGGCCGTGGCCAGGGCCAGCGCGCCGAGGGCGGTCGCGAGGACGCGGCGGGCGGTGGTGGATGTCATGTCGAACTCCTTCGCGGCGCGCCGGGCGCCAATGAACCGGATGCCGGGCCCGGCGGCGAACCCTGTCGAGCTCACGGGCGCGCGCGCGGCCAAGCGAAGTCCCGCGGGACATCCGTGTTCGACCGCACGCCCGCGATTTTGTTCCGGCGCGCGGCCGACGGCACGAAAAAAGACGCCACCCGCCGGGACGCCGGCGAATGGCCAATCCTGCCGCCGCCCGGGCGCGTCCGCTGGACAGTGGGCGGCGACAGTCAGGAATCTCCAGGCGCCGATGCAGGGGCCGGGCCAAGCGTCGGCGTCCAGCGCGCGAGCGCCTCGAGCAGCCCCTGCTCGAACCCGCGGGCGCACAGGCGATCCAGGCGTACGCACGGCGTCCCCGCGCGACGGCAGTGGGCGTCGACCTGGCGAACGGCGGCGGCCGGCAGCAGCGCGGCATGCAGCAGTACGACGTCGGACGCCGGCAGCAGCGCGGCGATGCCCGCGTCGTCGCCCGCCGAGTGGGCGAAGCGGCCGCCGCGGCGTTCGACCAGGGCCTGCAGCACGGGCAGCTGGCGGGCGCGGCCGCCGACGCACAGCACCCGCGGTGGCGACGCCCAGGGCGGCGGGACGGCTTCCGCGCAGGACCCGGCGGCCGCTGCCTGCCGGCGCAGCCCGGCGAGCTGCTCGCGCAGGATCTGCTGTCGTGTCACGTGCA
>DASVLN010000561.1:0-2794 GCA_036384855.1 Burkholderiaceae bacterium
CGGCAACGCCGCGGGCGCGGCCGCCGCCGACACCGACAGCGACACCGGCGCCGGCGCGGTCGCGGAGGGTGGCGTCGGCGCCGGGGCGCTTGCGCGCACGCGGGCACGCTGGGCCTGCCAGTCCTCGACGTTGCCTTCGTATTCGCGCCAGCGGCCGGGGCTCGTGTCGCCTTCCCAGACCAGCGTGCTCGTGACCACGTTGTCGACGAAGCGGCGGTCGTGGCTCACGAGGAAGACGGTGCCGGGGTAGCTGGCCAGCAGCTCCTCGAGCAGCTCCAGCGTGTCGATGTCGAGGTCGTTGGTCGGTTCGTCGAGCACCAGCACGTTGGCCGGCAGCGCGAACAGGCGCGCGAGCAGCAGCCGGTTGCGCTCGCCGCCCGACAGCGAGACCACCTTCGCGTTCGCACGCTCCGGCGCGAACAGGAAGTCGCCGAGGTAGCTCATGATGTGCTTGCGCGTCGAGCCGATCTCGACCCACTCGCTGCCGGGGCTGATCGTGTCGGCGAGCGTCGCGTCCAGCTTCAGGCCGGCGCGCATCTGGTCGAAGTAGGCCACCGTGATCTGCGTGCCGCGCTTGATCCGGCCGGCGGTGGGCTCGAGCTGGCCGAGGATCAGCTTCAGCAGCGTCGTCTTGCCGCAGCCGTTGGGGCCGATCAGGCCGATCTTGTCGCCGCGCAGGATCGTGGTCGTGAGCTTGTCGACGATCACGCGCTCGCCGAAGCGCATCGAGACGTCCTCGAGCTCGGCGACGACCTTGCCCGACTGCCCGCCGGTGGCGACTTCCATGCGCACACGCCCGACCTGGTCGCGCCGCGCGGCGCGGTCGGCGCGCAGCTGCTCCAGCCGCGCGATGCGCGCGACGCTGCGCGTGCGGCGCGCCTCGACGCCCTTGCGGATCCAGACCTCCTCCTGCGCGAGCAGCTTGTCCGCGCGCGCGTTGGCGAGCGCCTCCGCCTCGAGCTCGCGCGCCTTGGCGGACTCGTACGCGCTGAAGTTGCCGGGATAGCTGCGCAGCTGGCCGCGGTCGAGCTCCACGATGCGCGTGGCCGTGGCGTCGATGAAGGCGCGGTCGTGCGAGATCAGCACGAGCGCGCCGCGATAGCCGCGCAGGAGCTCGGCGAGCCAGTCGATCGCGTCGAGGTCGAGGTGGTTGGTCGGCTCGTCGAGCAGCAGCACGTCGGGCTTGGCGACCAGCGCCTGGGCGAGCGCCACGCGCTTGCGCACGCCGCCCGACAAGGTGTCGACCTTCAGCTCCGGCGCGAGGTCCAGCCGCTGCAGCGTCTCGTCGACGCGGCGCTCCCAGTCCCAGCCGCCCAGCGCCTCGATGCGCGACTGCAGCGCGTCGAGCGCGTCGTGGTCGAGATCCTCGTGGCGCTCGAAGCGCTCGCGCGCGGCCTTGGCCTCGGCCACCCCGTCGCTCACCGCCTCGAAGACGCTCACGCCCGGCGCGAACTGGGGCTCCTGCGGCACGTAGGTGCGGCGCAGTCCCTGCTGCACCTGGAGCAGGCCGTCGTCGGGCTTGTCCAGGCCGGCGAGGATCTTCAGCAGGCTCGACTTGCCGGTGCCGTTGCGCCCGATCAGCGCGACGCGCTCCGCGGCCTCGAGCGCGAAGTCGGTGCCATCCAGCAGGGCGACGTGACCGAACGCCAGGTGCGCGTTCGTCAGGGTGAGCAGGGCCATCAGTTCTTCTTCTTCAGGTCGAGGTGGAACTTCACCGTCTTCTCCAGCGCGTCGACGAAGGTCCTGGCGACGTCGTAGCCGGTCTGGTCGGTGATTTCCTGGAAGCAGGTCGGGCTGGTGACGTTGATCTCCGTGAGCGTGTCGCCGATCACGTCCAGGCCGATCAGCAGCAGGCCGCGCGCGGCGAGCTTCGGGCCGATCACCGCCGCGATCTCGCGCTCGCGCGGCGTGATGTCGCGCGCCACGCCCAGGCCGCCGGCGGCGAGGTTGCCGCGCACCTCGCCGCCTTGCGGGATACGGGCCAGGGTATGCGGCACGGGCTCGCCGGCGATCACGAGCACGCGCTTGTCGCCGTCGACGATGTCGGGCAGGAACTTCTGCACCATGATGGTCTGCGCCCCGCCGCGGTTGAGCGTCTCCACGATGCTGCCCAGGTTCAGCCCGTCGTCGCGGACGCGGAAGATGCCCATGCCGCCCATGCCGTCCAGCGGCTTGAGGATGACGTCGCGGTGCTGGGCATGGAAGGCGCGCACGTCCGCCTCGGAACGCGTGACCAGCGTCGGCGCGATGAACTGCGGGAACTCGAGGATCGCGAGCTTCTCGGGATGGTCGCGCAGTGCGCGCGGCGAGTTCAGCACGATCGCGCCCTCGCGCTCGGCGTGGCTCAGGAGCTGAGTCGCATAGAAGAACTCGCTGTCGAAGGGCGGATCCTTGCGCATCAGCACGGCGTCGAAATCGGCCACCGCGGCGACGCGGGCGCCCTCGGTCTCGAACCAGGGCGCGTGGCTGCGGCCGCTCACCCCGTTGAGCACGATGGGCCGGGCGTGCGCCTCGACGCGGGCGCCGAGCTGCCAGCGCAGGTCGACGGGCTCGCAGGCCCAGATCTCGTGGCCGCGGGCCTGGGCCTCGCGCATCATCACGAAGGTGGAGTCCTTGTAGATCTTGAAGGACTCGAGCGGGTCGGCGACGAACAGCAGTTTCATGGGAGGCCCCTGGCAGGAACGGGAGGCGCGGCCGGCGCGCGCGCCGCGGCCGACATCATGGCGCGAAGCGCGCGGACGCGGGCGGACGGGTTCTTTGCGCCGGCGCCGGTGGCGCGCCAGTGTTGCACAGC
>DASVLN010000562.1:0-3702 GCA_036384855.1 Burkholderiaceae bacterium
GTGCAGTATCGCGTCCCGGCCGCGCGGCTGCTCGCCCCGGCTGGGGGCGGCGCGGGTCTACGCCCCCGGCGGCGCGACCAGCTCGCCGATCGGCGCCGGCCGGTGCAGCAGGAAACCCTGCGCGAAGTCGACGTCCAGCGCGCGCAGCCGCTCCAGCACCGACGGCTTGTCGACGAACTCGGCCACCGTGCGCAGGCCCATGACCTTGGCGACATCGGCGAAGCAGCGCACCGCGGCCTCGTCGAGCGCGTCGTCGACGAGGTCGCGCACGAACTGGCCGTCGATCTTGAGCGTGTCTACCCTCAGGGTCTTGAGGTAGCCGAAGGATGCGGCGCCGGCGCCGAAGTCGTCCAGCGCCACCTGCACGCCGATCGCGCGCACCTCGTCGACGAAGGCCGCGGCGTCGGCCATGCGCGTGACCGCGGCGGTCTCGGTGATCTCCAGGCACAGGCGCCCGCACACGCGCGGGCCGGCGCGGCCGAGGAGCTCCAGCGCCCAGCGATGGAACGTGCGGTCGCCCACCGACTGTCCCGAGAGGTTGACGCTCAGCAGCTCGATGAGGCCCGGCTCGCGCAGCGCGATCATCCAGTCGACCACGCGCCGCAGCACCCAGCGGTCGATGCGCGAGGCGAGGTGGAAGCGCTCGGCCGCCGGCAGGAACGCCCCCGGCGCGACGAGCGAGCCGTCCGCCTGCTTCATGCGCAGCAGCACCTCGGCGTGCACGCCCGCGGTCGCGTGCTTGAGCGGTTCGATGCGCTGCGCGAACAGGGCGAAGCCGTCCTCGTCGAGCGCCTGCTCGATGCGCGCCGTCCACTGCATCTCGAACTGGCGCTCGCGCAGGGCGGCGTCGCTGTCCATCCAGACGTGCACCCGGTTGCGGCCGGCCTCCTTGGCGGCGTAGCACGAGCTGTCGGCCGCCTGCTGGATGGCCGCGACGCTCGTCCAGCGGCGATCGACCGGCACCAGCCCGATGCTCGTGCCGATGCGAAAGCGCCGCTCCTCGTGGATGAAGCGGAAGTCCTCCATGCGCTCGCACAGCCTCTGCGCGGTGTGCAGCGCGCGCTCGGCGCCGCAGTGCTCCATGATGATCGCGAACTCGTCGCCGCCCAGTCGCGCGACGGTGTCGCGGGCGCGCACGGCATCGGCGAGCATGCGCGCCATCTGCTGCAGCAGCACGTCGCCCACCGAGTGGCCGCAGGCATCGTTCACGAGCTTGAACTGGTCGAGGTCGATGTACAGCAGCGCGTGCTCGCTCGCGTCCTCGTGGGACTTGTCCAGCACGCGCTTCAGGCGCGCCTCGAATTCCGCGCGGTTGACGAGGCCCGTCAGCGCGTCGTGGGTCGCGCGCCAGTTCATCTCGCCCGAGAGCCGGCGCTGCTCGCTGACGTCGTGGAAGACGATGACGACGCCCAGCACCTCGCCCGCCTCGTCGCGGATCGGCGCCGCCGAGTCCTCGATGCCGTACTCCCGCCCGGCGCGCGAGACCAGCAGCGACGGCGCCACGTTGCGCTCCGTGCGTCCGGGCGCCAGGCAGCCCGCCACCGGGTCGGGCGCGGGCTCGCGCGTGCGCTCGTCGACGACGCGGAAGACCTGGCCCAGTGGACGGTCGCGCGCCTCCGCCGAGTCCCAGCCGGTGAGGCGCTCGGCCACCGGGTTGAGCCACGTGATCATCCCGTGGGCGTCGGTGGTGATGACGGCGTCGCCGATCGACTCCAGCGTGACGCGCAGCAGCTGGCGATCCTCGGCGAGGTCGGCCGCGAGCTGGCGCAGCTCCGTGATGTCCCAGGTCGCGCCGATCAGGCGGCGCGGGCGGCCGCTCGCGTCGTGCGTCACGCGCGCGGTGCCGCGCAGGTGGCGCGTCGAGCCGTCGGCCATCACGAGCCGGAACTCGCGATCCAGCGGTGCGCCGCCGGCCGCGGCCTCGCGGATGGCGAGGTCGATGCCGGCGATGTCGTCGGGATGCATCCGCTGGTCCCACAGCGTCACCGGCGAGGCGCGGCCGTCGGCGGCGTCGCCGTACAACGCGTGCATCCGCTTGTCCCACAGCAGCTCGCCGGTGTCGAGGTCGAGCTCCCAGATGCCGATGCCGCCGCTCTCGGTGGCCAGCGCGATGCGCTCGTTGGCCTCCGTGAGCGCCTCGCGCTGGGCGACGAGCTCGGTGACGTCCTGGATCGCGCCGACCAGCCGCGCCGGCTCGCCCTGCACGCGCTCGACCGCCGCGACGACATGCACCGTGATCCGCCGGCCGTCGGCGCGCACGAGGGGCATCTCGACGTCGTAGGGCGTGCCGTCGGTGATCGCCTGCTGCACGAGGCCGATCACGCGCGCCTGGTACGGCGCCGGGTAGAAGTCCAGCGCCGCCGCGAAGCTGGGCGCGTAGCCGGGCGGCACGCCGTGGATCCGCTTGGTCTCGTCCGACCATACGAGCGCCATCGACTCGACATCGAGCTCCCAGCCGCCGATGCCGCCGAGCTGGCCGCTGCGGTCGAGGAACAGCTCGCTCTTGCGCAGCGCCTCTTCCTGGCGCTTGCGCTCGGTGATGTCGAACGCGACGGACAGGTAGCCCGTCACCCCGCCGGCGGCGTCGTGCTCGGGGATCAGGCTCTGCTGCATCCAGTGCGGCTCGCCGCGCATGACGGCGACGGCCTCGAAGTCGCGCCGCTCGCCGCGCAGCACGGCCTCGACATGCGGCGCGAGCACCTCCCACTCGGCCTCGCCCCGGAACGCGCGCTGCGAGCTGCCCACGAGCGAGGCGGGATCGACGCCGTAGAACTCGCGGAAGCGCTCGTTGGCGTAGGTGCAGGTGAGGCTGCGGTCGAAGCGCGTGACGGTCGCGGGCAGGTTGTCGGTGATCGTGCGCAGGCGGCGTTCGCCGGTCGCCAGCGCCGTCTCGGCGCGCTTGCGTTCCGTGATGTCCATCGTCATCACGTAGAAGCCGTCGACGCAGCCCGCGGGGTTGAAGTCCGGCAGCAGGTTGACGTCGAAGGTGGCGTCGGGACGGCGGCCGATCCCCACGAGCTCGAAGCGCTGCGGCTCGCCGCGCAGCGCGGCGGCCACCGGCGCCGCGACCTTCGCGTACGCGGCCACGCCCAGCATCTGCTCCAGCGTGCGGCCGATGAACTCCGACTGGGGGATGCCGAACACGGCCTCGTAGGTGGCGTTGACGAAGCGATAGACCTGGTTCGCGTCGACATGGCCGATCAGCGCGGGGACGCTGTCGGTGACCATGCGCAGCCGGCGCTCGCCGCGCGCGAGCTCGAGCTCCGCGGCCTTGCGCGCGGTGACGTCCACGGCCATCACGTAGAAGCCCTCGACGCCGCCGGTCGGGTTGATGTCGGGCAGGTAGCTCGTCTCGAGCACGATGTCCGCCGCGCGCCCGATGCCGTGGTGCTCGAAGGTGCGGGTCTGGCCGGCCAGCGCCGCGCGGACGTGTTCCTCGACCCGCGCGTACGTGGCCGGGCCCAGCACCTCGGCCATCGTGCGGCCGACGGTGGCGTCGGGGTCGACGCCGAAGATCGGCCGGTAGGCCGCGTTGAGGAAGCGGTAGGCCTCGTGGCGGTCGACGTAGCCGATCAGCGCGGGCAGGTTGTCCGTGATGGCCTTCAGCCGGCGCTCGCTCAGCTCCAGCCGGTTGCGGCCCTCGCGCAGGTCGTCGGCGAGCGCGGCGCGCAGGCGCAGCTCGCGCCGCGTGAGCACGGCGGC
>DASVLN010000563.1:0-3112 GCA_036384855.1 Burkholderiaceae bacterium
CGGCGGCAGCGCGCCGCTGCTGGCGAGCAGCACGCCCGCGCGCTGGTCGTTGGCCTGCTGGGCGACCCAGACGGG
Source organism: Burkholderiaceae bacterium (assembly GCA_036384855.1). GTDB lineage: Bacteria > Pseudomonadota > Gammaproteobacteria > Burkholderiales > Burkholderiaceae_C > Scleromatobacter. The sequence continues at coordinate 76 of DASVLN010000563.1, forward strand.
CTCCTGCTCCTCGCCGGCCTCGAGCGCGGCGTCCTGCGCCGAGGCGCCGCCGCGTGCCGGGTTGACGAAGTAGCCGGCCGTGCCGCGCGCGTCGATCGCGCCCGCGGCCACCAGACGGTCGTAGGCCGCGATGACGGTGTTGGGACTGACGGCCAGCTCGCCGGCGAGCTGGCGGATCGAGGTCAGGCGCGCCCCGGCGGGCAGCTGGCCGCGCTCGATCAGCTCGCGCAGGTGCGCCTCGATCTGGTCGACGAGCGCGACCGGCGAGCTGCGGTCGAGGCTGAACAGCGCGGGCATGCGGCGGCCTCAGCGCAGGAAGTCGAGGGCGAGGACGGCCAGCGTCGCGGCCATCGCGAGGTTGAACAGGCGCTGGTTGCGCGCGTCCTGCAGGAAGCGCCGGATCGCCACGCCGAAGAGCGCCCACAGCGACACGCAGGGCAGGCCGATCAGCGCGCTCACGGTGGCGATGGCCAGCGCGGCGGGCAGCGGCGACGCGCCGGCGGGCATGAAGACCGAGCCCAGCGTGATCGCCTTGAGCCAGCTCTTGGGGTTGATCACCTGGAACAGCGCGCCTTCGACGAAGGACTGCGGGCGCAGCATCGTCGCGTCCCCGATGCGCGCCCGCGCCAGCTTGGCCGCCAGGTACAGCAGGTACAGCGCGCCGCCGATGCGCAGCACGGCCTGCAGCGCGGGCCAGGCGACGAACAGCTGGCCCAGGCCGACGCACGATGCCGTCGCGAGCACGAAGCCGCCGGCGTTGATGCCCAGGATCTGCGGCAGCGTGAGCCGGTAGCCGAAGTTCGCGCCCGAGGCGGTCAGCAGCATGTTGTTGGGCCCGGGCGTGATCGACATCGCGAAACAATACAGCATCATCGGCAACAGCTGGGGCGGCACGGGGGTGGCGGTCACGTCAGGATCTCCTTGGCCGCCAGCGTAGGTTCCCGTCCCCGGCCGGCCAAGGCACAAGCCGGCGATCGCGCGACGCGCTGTATCAATCCGCCGACCGCAACAGCCGGCCCCGCTCCGGCAAGCGGACGCGCCGACGCAGGGCCGCGGGGCCCTCGTCGGCGTCGCGCCGGATCGCGCGAGCGGCGAACCCTCGCCGTCCCGCGGGCGTCAGCGCTCCAGCCGGAACACCTCGACCACCTCGGCCAGCCGGCGCGCCTGTTCCTTCAGGCTCTCCGCCGCCGCAGCCGATTCCTCGACGAGCGCCGCGTTCTGCTGCGTCATCTGGTCCAGCTGCGAGACCGCGCCGTTGACCTGGCCGATGCCGGAGGACTGCTCGCCCGCGGCGTTCGTGATCTCGCCGATGATGGCGCTCACGCGGCCGACGCTGGAGACGATGTCCGTCATCGACGAGCCTGCCGCGGCGACCAGCCGCGAGCCCGAGTCGACGCGCTCGACCGACGCCGCGATCAGCGTCTTGATCTCCTTGGCCGCGCCCGCCGAGCGCTGGGCGAGGCTGCGCACCTCGGACGCCACCACCGCGAAGCCGCGGCCGTGCTCGCCCGCGCGCGCTGCCTCGACGGCCGCGTTCAGCGCGAGGATGTTGGTCTGGAACGCGATGCCGTCGATGACGCCGATGATGTCGCCGATGCGCTTGGAGCTCGCGTTGATGTCGTCCATCGTGGCGACGACCTGCGAGACCACCTCGCCGCCCTTGTTCGCGGCGGCGGTCGCCGAGCCGGCGAGCTCGTTGGCCTTGCGCGCCGAGTCGGACGTCTGGTTGACGGTACCGGTCAGCTCCTCCATCGAAGCGGCGGTCTGCTGCAGGTTGGACGCGGTCTGCTCGGTGCGCGCCGAGAGGTCGTGGTTGCCGGCCGCGATCTGGCCCGACGCGGTCGCGATCGAGTCGGTCGCATGGCGCACCTGCGAGACGGTCGTGCGCAGCGAGACGATCATCTGCGAGAGGCCGGCCAGCAGGCTGCCCGGGACGTCCGTGCGGACGTCGGTGGAGAGGTCGCCGCGGGCGACTTCGTCCATCGCGCGCAGGGCGTCCGACGGGTCGCCGCCGATCTGGCGCAGCACGCTGCGCGCGACCAGGAAGCCGATGGCGCCGATGGCCAGCAGGAGCGCCGCGGCGATGCCCAGGCCCTCCAGGAGCGCGGAGCGCACCTCGGCATCGACGTCGTCGGTGTAGACGCCCGAGCCGATCACCCAGTCCCAGCCCTTCAGGGCCTCGACGTACTGCAGCTTGGGCACCGGCGTGGTCTGGCCGGGGCGCGGGAACTTCGTCATGAAGAAGCCGGCGCCCGTCGGGCCGCTGGAGGCGTCGACGACGCCCTGGACGATGTCCATGCCGTCGCCGTCCTTGACCTTGCCCAGCATGTGCTGGCCGTCCCAGTCCCGCTTGAAGGGATGCATGACGCCGTCGCCCTGCCTCGAGAAGACATAGACGTAGTCGGCGAGCGCCTTGCCGTAGCGCTGCCCGCGCAGTGCGTCCTTGGCCGCCTTCTGCGCGTCGGCCTCGGACATCGAGCCGGACGCCGCGAGCGCCTGGTAGGACGCGGCGATGCTGCGCGCGGAGTCCACCGCCGCGACGAGCTGGCGCTTGCGGCCGTCGACGATGCCGTCGCGCAGTTCTACGAGCGAGACGGCCGCGAACACGCACAGGCCCGCGACGGAGACGCCCACGAGGGCGCCGATCTTGTGTTTGAAGCCGAGGTTCTGGAACATGGCGATCGATGACGGGGTGGGCCGCTGACGCGGTTCGAACCCGCTTCATCGGCCACCCACGCTCGGCGCCTCAATCGAGATTGACTATCGCCCGGCCGGGGCTGCCCGGCCTCGCGCCTTGTCGTCGCTCAGGCGCTGGCGGGCCGCGCCAGGAGTTCGACCGCGTCCAGCAGTCGCTCCGCCTGCACCTTCACCTGCAGGCCGTCGGTCGCGGCCATGCGCTGCAGGCGCTCGTAGGCCTCGAGGCGCGAGAGCGAGTAGCGGTGCATCAGGACGCCCACCGCGATGGCGACGGGCTCGGCGAGCGGGTCGGCCGGCGCGGACGCCGGGGCCGCGGCGGCGGGCAACGGCGCGGGCGGCG
>DASVLN010000564.1:0-2110 GCA_036384855.1 Burkholderiaceae bacterium
TGCCGGGCCGCTCGCGCCGCCGGGGATGCGGCCGATGAACTCGCCCAGCGCGTCCTGCACCGACTGCGCGGCGGCCTGCTCGGCGTGCTCCTTCCCACGCACGAGGCCCAGCAGCGGGTCGGGTGCCTGCGACGGGTAGAGGTCGAACACGAGCCGGTTCTGGTACGCCGCGACCGGCGCGAGGGCGAACTGCTGGGGATTGACCGGCTGCTTCAGGTCGAGCACGAGCCGCACGACCTTGGGCGTGTTCTGGCCGATGCGCACGCCGGCGATGTACGGGTCGTCGGGCCGCACCTTGCCGACGAGCTCGCGCAGCTCCGGGCTGAGCTCGAGGTTGTCGATGTCGACGACGAGGCGGGCGGGCGCCTCGGCCATGAAGTTGTGCGCGATGAGCGGCTGGTCGGACTCGATCGTGACGCGCGTGTAATCGGCGGCCGGCCAGACGCGCACCGCCAGGATCGTCGCGCCGAACGCGAGGTCGCTCGCGCTCAGGGCCAGCGCGAGGCTGCCGCCGCGCAGGAGGACGTCTCTTCGCTTCAACGTCATGGCGCCCGATTGTCGAGCAATTGCAGGCCTTTCGGGGTCATCGCGTCGATCCGCACGCCCCGATCGCCGCTGTCGTGTGGCGTGATCGTCACGCGCAGGTCCGGGGCGGGCAGCAGCGGCTCGGCCTTCTCGGCCCATTCGACCAGCTTCAGCCCGGGCGCCGCGAACAGCTCGCGCAGGCCGGCGTCCTCCCACTCCTGCGGGTCGTCGAAGCGGTAGAAGTCGAAGTGCGCGACCGGCGGCGAGGCGGGCAGGTCGTAGGTCTCGACGACCGCGTAGGTCGGGCTCTTCACGCGCCCCTCGACGCCCAGCGCGTGCAGGAGGTGGCGCGCGAAGGTGGTCTTGCCGGCGCCGAGCGGGCCGTCGAGCTCGACGAACGCGTCCCGCAGCGCGAGATGCCGCGCGAGCCGGCGCGCGGTGTCGGCGCACGCCGCCTCGTCGGGCCAGGCGAGCGTCAGGCTTTCTAGAATCGGGGGATGCGACTGCGTCATGAGGGCGGGGAGATCGATCCCCGGCAAGCCGAGGAAGTTCCGGGCGAGGATCCGCGGGGGGCGGACCTCCTCCGCCGCCTGCAGGGCTGGGCCCGCGAGCTCGGATTCTCACAGATCGGCGTGGCCGCGGTCCACCTCGGCGACGAGGCCGAGGCCGGCCTGCGCGCGTGGCTGGACGCGGGCTTCCACGGCAGCATGGGCTACATGGCGGCCCACGGCATGAAGCGCGCACGGCCCGCGGAGCTGCACCCCGGCACCGTGCGCGTCATCACGGCGCGCATGGACTACCTGCCCGCGACCCGCGGCGAGGACTGGCGCGGCGAGGAGCAGGCCCGCCTCGCGCGCCCGGCCGAGGCCGTCGTGTCCGTCTACGCCCGCGGTCGCGACTATCACAAGGTGCTGCGCCACCGCCTGCAGCAGCTCGCCGACCGCCTGGCCGACGCGATCGGCCCGCTCGGGCATCGCTGCTTCACCGATTCGGCGCCGGTGCTGGAGGTCGAGCTCGCGGCCCGCTCGGGCCTGGGCTGGCGCGGCAAGCACACGCTCGCGCTCGCGCGCGACGCGGGCTCGATGTTCTTCCTCGGCGAGATCTTCGTCGACCTCGCGCTGCCCCTGACCGCCGCCGCGCAGCCGCACTGCGGCAGCTGCACCGCCTGCATCGACGTCTGCCCGACGCAGGCCATCGTCGGGCCGCAGCGGCTCGACGCGCGACGCTGCATCTCGTACCTGACGATCGAGCACGACGGGCCGATCCCGCACGAGTTCCGGCGCGCGCTCGGCAACCGGATCTACGGCTGCGACGACTGCCAGGTCGCCTGTCCGTGGAACAAGTACGCGCGTCGCAGCCCGCTGCCCGACTTCGCCGAGCGCGAGCACTTGCGGCAGCCGACGCTGCTCGAGCTGTTCGGGTGGAGCGAGGACGAGTTCCTGCGCCGCACGGAAGGCTCGCCGATCCGCCGCATCGGCCACGAGCGCTGGCGCCGCAACCTGGCCGTGGCGCTGGGCAACGCGCTGCACGCCGGCGAGCCGCGCGCGCCCATCGAGGCCGCGTTGCGCGCGGCGCTGCCCGGGGC
>DASVLN010000565.1:0-5151 GCA_036384855.1 Burkholderiaceae bacterium
CGTCCTCCTCCCACAGCGCGAGCATGACCAGGTACTGCGGATAGGTCAGGCCCAGCGGCGCGAGCAGCGGCTTGTACATCTTCGTCATCGCGAGCGAAGCCGAGTACAGCGCGAAGCACAGTTGCTTGTCGAGCGCCAGCCACGCGTCGGCGCGGGTATCGGCGGTCGGGGAAGCGGCGCGGGTGCGAGGCATGGGGTGAAATGTAGCGGGCATTTAAATTGTGCACAATCGAAATGGGTATTGGACGCAGCGGCCCGCTGGCTCGGGATCGTGCGCTTCACTAAAGCAAATGCTTGACTGTCAGCGGTGGCCTGCGCATACTGCGACCATGCCCGAGCCCGCCGTCCTCGACCGCGTCTTCCACGCCCTGTCCGATCCGTCGCGGCGCGCCATCGTCGAGCGCCTGGCCGGCGGCGACGCCAGCGTGAGCGAGCTCGCACGGCCGCTGCCCATGTCGCTCGCGGCCGTCGTGCAGCACGTGCAGGCGCTCGAGGCGTGCGGGCTCGTGCGCAGCACCAAGACCGGCCGCGTGCGCCGCTGCAGCCTCGACCGCGGCGTGCTCGCCCTGGCCGAGGGCTGGCTCACGCAACGGCGCGCCTTCTGGAACGCGCAGCTCGACCGCCTCGGCGAACTGCTGGTCGAGGATGCGGCCGGGGCGCCCGCCGCCCCGGCGCCGGCGACTCGATCCACCCGCAAGAAAGGAACCCCGCGATGACCCATCCGACCCCCGCCCGCCATCCGTCCGCGCACGGCCAGTTCACGCTGCTGCGCGCCTACGCCGCCGCGCCGGCCCGCGTCTACGCGGCCTGGGCGGATCCCGCGATCAAGGCGCGCTGGTTCATCGGCCCGAACCAGTGGCAGGAGATCGAGCGCACGCTCGACGTGCGCGTGGGCGGGGTCGAGACGCTGCGCGGCCGCTTCCCCGACGGCCTCGAGCCGCTGTTCACGGCGCGCTACCACCTCGTCGAGCCGGACACCCGCCTGGTCTACGTCTACGACATGCACATGTCGGGCAGGCACCACTCGGTCTCGCTGGCGACGGTGGAGTTCACGCCCGCCGGCTCGGGCTGCGAGCTGCGCTTCACGGAGCAGGTCGTCTTCGTCGACGGCACCGACGGCCGCGAGGGCACGCTCTCACGCGAACGCGGCACCGCGGCACACCTCGACCGCATCGCGCCAGTCATCTCGTGACGAGCGGCGCCCGCCAGCGACGCGCCCGGAAAATGCGCGAGCGCAGCGACGCGCCCCCCGCGCCCCCCGCGCCCCGGGCGGCAATTGCGCGAGCGCGGCGACGCGCCCCCCGTGCCCCGCCGAAAATGCGCGAGCGCAGCGACGCGCCCCCCGTCGCCGACGCTGTCGCTCGTCTCTCCCGAACGAGACACGGGGAAGCGGCAGATCCGGCTCCGCCGGTCTGCTCGCGCACGCCCCCTCGGGGGGCAGGGAGCGCAAGCGACCGTGGGGGCTCACAACTTCCGGATGCGGATTCGGCTGATCATCAGCGACCCGGAGATCGCGAACATCAGCACCAGCGGATGCAGGTGGAAGCCGCCGAGGTCGACGGCGCCGAACCAGAGCCGCTCGGCCACCGCGCCGACGTTGGCCGCGACCGCGAGCACCACGACCAGCAGCAGCGAGGTCGGGATCGGCGTGCCCTCGAAGTACTTCACCTTGCCGGTGGCGCCGGCCAGCTTCTCGGCCGTGATGTTGTAGCGCGCGAGGCGCGAGACGCCGCACACGACGAAGAACACGAGCACGATGCGGTCGTAGAGCCCCTGCATGCCGCAGCCGTAGGCGATGGCCGCTGGGGCGACGCCGAAGGAGATGACGTCGGCGAGCGAGTCGAGCTCGCGGCCCATCTCCGAGCTCTGCTGGCGCCAGCGCGCGATGCGCCCGTCGAGCACGTCGAACACGAGCGCGGCCGGGATCAGCGCGCACGCGAAGTAGATGTGGCGGATGTCGCGCGACTGCAGGAAGCTCATGACCGAGAACAGCGCGCCGACGCCGCAGAAGGCGTTCGCGAGCGTGAACCAGTCCGCGAGGTGGAACTCGCGGATCATCGAGAAGGGCTTGGGCTTTTGTTGTTCCATCCGGCAAGCATAGCGAGGACGCGGCGGTCCGTCGTGCAACGGACGTGCCCGCGCGGCAGCCGCTCAGCGCGTCGTCGCCTGCCGCACCGCGTGCTCCCACGCCTGCATCAGGGCGCCGGCCTCGTCGCGTGACATCGTCGGCAGGAAGGTGCGCTCGGCGCGCCACTGGGCGGCGAGCTCGTCGAGTCCCGCGAACACGCCGCTCGACAAGCCCGCCAGGTAGGCGGCGCCGAGCGCGGTCGTCTCGATCACCTGCGGACGCACGACGGGAATGCCCAGCAGGTCGGCCTGGAACTGCATCAGCAGGTCGTTGACGCACGCGCCCCCGTCGACCCGCAGCTCGGCCACCGGCGCGCCGCCGGCGGCGACCGCGTCGCGGCTCATCGCGGCGAGCAGCGCGGCGCTCTGGAACGCGATCGACTCCAGCGCCGCGCGCGCGATGTGGCCGACCGTGCTGCCGCGCGTCAGCCCGACGATGGCGCCGCGCGCATCGGCGTCCCAGTAGGGCGCGCCCAGGCCCGTGAACGCGGGCACGAACATCACGCCGCCGCTGTTGGGAACGCTCTCGGCCAGGCGCTGCACCTCCCCGCTGCCCTGGATCGCGCGCAGGCCGTCGCGCAGCCACTGCACCACCGCGCCGCCGATGAAGACGCTGCCCTCGAACGCGAACTCCGGCGTCGCGCGGACCTGCGCGGCGCTGGTGGTGACGAGGCCGTTGGCCGAGACGCGGAAGTCCGTGCCCGTGTGCATCAGCATGAAGCAGCCGGTGCCGTAGGTGTTCTTCGCGAGGCCCGGCCGGAAGCAGGCCTGGCCGAAGAGCGCGCTCTGCTGGTCGCCGGCGACGCCGCCGATCGGCAGGCTCGCGCCCAGCAGGTCCTGCCGCGTGTGGCCGAACACGTGGCTCGACGGCTTCACCTCGGGCAACAGGCTGCGCGGCACGTCCAGCAGCGCGAGCAGCTCGTCGTCCCACGCGTTGCGATGCACGTCGAGCATCATCGTGCGCGACGCATTGGTGACGTCGGTCGCATGCACGCGGCCGCCGGTCAGGTGCCAGATCAGCCAGGTGTCGACGGTGCCGAAAGCGAGCTCGCCGCGCCGCGCGGCGGCGCGCGCGTCGTCGACGTTGTCCAGGATCCACTTGAGCTTGGTGCCCGAGAAGTAGGCGTCGACGACGAGGCCCGTCTTCGCGCGGATCGCCGCCTCGTGCCCGGCCTCGCGCAGTGCGGCGCAGGCGGGCTCGGAGCGGCGGTCCTGCCACACGATCGCGTTGTGGATCGGCTCGCCCGTCGCGCGGTTCCACACCAGCGTCGTCTCGCGCTGGTTGGTGATGCCGATCGAGGCGATGTCGCGCGCCTGCAGGCCGGCCTTCGCGATCGCCTCGCGTGCGGTGGCCAGCTGCGACTCGAGGATCTCCTTCGGGTCGTGCTCGACCCACCCGGGGCGCGGGAAGATCTGGCGGAACTCGCGCTGCGCCGACGCGACGGCGCGGCCCTGGTCGTCGAAGACGATGCTGCGCGAGCTGGAGGTGCCCTGGTCCAGGGCGAGCAGGAAGCGGCGGGAGGTCATGGGGCGGCGTCCTCGTGGCAGTCGACGCAGGTCACGCCGGCCTGCGCGAGCAGGGTGGGGAAGGGCGACGGCGGGGGCGCATCGGTGAAGAGCATGTCGACCTGGTCGAAGCGGGCGAGCTCCACCATCGCCGGCCGGTTGAACTTGCTGTGGTCGGCCGCGACCCAGACCTCGCGCGAGTGGGCGAGGATGGCGCGCGCGACCTTGACCTCGCGGTAGTCGAAGTCGCGCAGCGTGCCGTCGTCCTCGATCCCGGAGATGCCGATCAGGCCGATGTCGACCTTGAACTGCGCGATGAAGTCGACCGTCACCTCGCCGACGATGCCGCGGTCGCGCGCGCGCACGACGCCGCCGGCCACGATCACCTCGCAATCGGCGTTGTCCGACAGGATCGCGGCCACGTTCAGGTTGTTCGTGATCACGCGCAGGCCCTTGTGCTGCAGCAGCTCGCGCGCGATCGCCTCGGTCGTCGTGCCGATGTTGATCAGCAGCGATGAGCCGTGCGGCACCCGCTGCGCGACCGATCGCGCGATGCGCTGCTTGGATGCCGCGTTGAGCTGCTGGCGCTTGCGGTACTCGATGTTCTCGGTGGTCGAGCCCGGAAGCCGCACGCCGCCATGGAAGCGCGCGAGCAGCCCGGCGTCGGTGAGTTGGCGGACGTCGCGCCGCACGGTCTGCAGCGTGACCCCGAAGCGCTCGGCCAGCGCCTCCACGGTCACGCTCTGGCGGCGTCGGACCTCGTCGATCAGCTCGAGCTGGCGGGGGGTGGGAGTCATCGCGGGCGAATCTAAACGATCAAAACCGAATCGACTCGAGGGTTTTCCATGCCCAAAAGCGAAAATGAAACGAACACAATCGCCGCGAACCGAAAAAACGCAAGCATGAGTTCAAACTCGACTCAGCACCTGGACAGCAACGTGCAAGACGGATCCCCCGCCGCCGCGCCGACGCCCGGCGGCGCGGCGGTGCCCGCGTCGTGCGACGTGCTCGTCGTCGGCGGCGGCATCAACGGGGCCGGCATCGCCCGCGATCTCGCCGGCCGGGGCCTGCGCGTGCTGCTGTGCGAGCAGGGCGACCTCGCGCAGGCGACGTCGTCGGCGTCGACCAAGCTCATCCACGGCGGCCTGCGCTACCTCGAGTACCGCGAGTTCTCCCTCGTGCGCAAGGCGCTGGCCGAGCGCGAGGTGCTGCTGCGCGCGGCGCCGCACATCATGTGGCCGCTGCGCTTCGTGATGCCGCACGACCCGGGCATGCGTCCGGTCTGGATGATCCGCGCCGGGCTGTTCCTCTACGACCACCTCGCGCGGCGCGAGGTGCTGCCGGCCTCGCGCACGGTCGACCTGCGCCGCCACGCCGCGGGCGTGCCGCTGCAGCGGCGCTTCACCAAGGGATTCGTCTACACCGACGGCTGGGTCGACGACGCGCGGCTGGTCGTCCTCAACGCGCTGGATGCCGCCGAGCGCGGCGCGACCGTGCTGACGCGCCGGCGCTGCGAGG
>DASVLN010000566.1:0-3039 GCA_036384855.1 Burkholderiaceae bacterium
CCGCCGGCCACGACCGCCATGCGCACGCGCACGCGCGGGTCGCGGCCGATCGGGGCCTCGATCGTGTCCTCGTCCTGCGCGAGGCGGCCGTGCGCGAGCGCGAGGTAGCGCCGGCTCACGGCGCGCGCCGCGATGTCGCGCACCAGCCCCGTCACCGCCTCGAGCGAGCGCCCGACCACCATCAGCCCCGAGGTGTCCTTGTCGAGCCGGTGCACGATGCCCGCACGCGGCAACGCGGCGGACGCCGGGTCGTGCGCGAGCAGGCCGTTGAGCAGCGTGCCCGACCAGTTGCCGGCCGCCGGATGCACGACCAGCCCCGCCGGCTTGTCGAGGACGAGCACGTGCTCGTCCTCGTGCACGATCGCGAGCGGGATCGGCTCCGCGCGGAACGCGAGCTCGTGGGCCGGCCGCACCAGCTCGACCCGCACCTGCTGCCCGGCCTTCACGCGGGTGGAGGCGGTCGTCGCGGGACGGCCGTCCAGCGCCACGCGGCCGTCCGCGATCAGCCCCTGCAGGTGGGCGCGCGAGAATTCCGGCGCGAGCGTGGTCAGCACCTTGTCGAGGCGTTCCCCATGGCGCTCCAGGCCGATCGAGGCGATGCGCACCTCGGCCGCGTCGTGGTCGGGCTCGGCCTCGTCGGGTCGGGCGTCCGGACCGTCGTCGGCGCCGTCCGGCGGCCCCATATAATTCGCAGCTTGCAAAGCGTTTCCGTTCCTTCTCGAGAGACTGCGCCGCGGCGCGACCAGCCCATGACCCTTCCGATCGCCTCCCGCCGCCCGTCCCTGTCCTCGCGCCTGGCGCCGGCCGTGATCGCCCTCGCCGCGGCCGCGCTGCTCGCCGGCTGCGAGACCGAGGCCGAGAAGAACGCGGCGACGCCGGTGGACAAGCTCTACGCGGAGGCGATGGACGACGTCGACTCGGGCAACTACGACCACGCCATCAAGGAGCTCACCGGCATCGAGGGCAAGGCCGCGGGCTCCATTCTCGCCCAGCAGGCGCAGCTGGAGCTGGGCTACCTGTACTGGAAGACCGGCGACAAGGTGCAGGCGCTCGCGACCGTCGACCGCTTCATCAAGCTGCATCCGTCGAGCCCGGCGCTCGACTACGCGCTGTACCTGCGCGGCGTCGTCAACTTCAACGACGACCTCGGCTTCCTCGGCCGCTTCATGGGCCAGAACCTGTCCGAGCGCGACCAGGCCGCGGCGCGCGAGTCCTACCAGTCGTTCAAGCAGCTCGTCGAGCAGTTCCCGAACTCCAAGTACTCCGCCGACGCCCGCATGCGCATGGACTTCACGGTCAACATGCTGGCCGAGTACGAGGTGCGCGTCGCCGCCTACTACATGCGCCGCACCGCCTACGTGGCGGCCGCCAACCGCGCCAAGGAGGCCGTCCTCGAGTTCCCGCAGACCGCCTCGACGCCCGAGGCCCTGCACATCATGGTCGAGGCCTACGACAAGCTCGGCCTGACCCAGCTGCGCGACGACGCCCAGCGCGTCCTCGACAAGAACTTCCCCGCCAGCACCTACGCGCTGGAGAAGCACAAGCAGAAGAAGTGGTGGGAGCTCTGGTGAGCGCCTGAGGCCGCGCGCGCGAGCGCGGCCGCCCGCGATGGATTCCGGAACATCGGCGCCGGCCTCCGGAACATCGGGCCTGCATTTCCGCAATGCAACGCCGCCCCGATTCGGGGCGGCTTTCCATTTCGCGACACCGGCTCCGGTGTCTCCGATTCCAACGTCGGCGCTCGCGAGCCCGGATCGCCGCCGCCTGCCCGCTTCATTTGCATTCCGGGATGCCGGCGCCGGTGTTTCGGATTGCCCGGCCGAGGTTTTCGACGACCCGGCCGACGGTTTCAATGGCGCGGCCGACGGTCTCGATCGCTTCGCCGATGTTTCCGACCGCCCGGCTGATGTCCAGACCGTGGGCCCGGCGTTCCGCATCGCCTGGCCGGCGCGTCGCACGGCCGCCGCGGCCGTGGTCGCCGCTTGCGCCCGTCCGCACTTCCGCGCCGCGTCAATCGTGGCTGAGCGCGAGCTCCCGCAGCCAGGCGAGGGCCTGGCCGCCGTCCTGCAACTGGCGCATCGGCGGCAGCGCCGAGAGCAGGCGCGGGCCGTAGCGCGCGCTGTGCAGGCGCGAGTCGCAGATCACGAGCAGCCCGCGGTCGGTCACCGTCCGGATCAAGCGCCCCGCCCCCTGCTTCAGCGACACCGCCGCCTCGGCGACGAAGCAGTCGTTGAACGCGTCGCGGCCCTGGGCCTGCAGCCGCTTGACGCGCGCCTCGATCAGCGGGTCGTTGGGGGGCGGGAACGGCAGCTTGTCGATCAGCACGCACTGCAGCGCATCGCCGGGCACGTCGATGCCTTCCCAGAAGCTCTGCGAGCCCACCAGCACGCTCTGGCCGCGCGCGAAGCGCTCCAGCATGGCGCGCTTGGGCAGCGTGCCCTGCACGAGGATCTCGAGCCCGACGCCCAGCTTGCCGAGCTCGGCTTCCAGCGCCTGCGCCGCGGCGCGCATCGCACGCAGCGTCGTCGTCAGCACGAAGGTGCGCCCGCGCAGCGCCGCGGCGCAATGGGCGGCGGCGCGGCCGACGCTCTCGGCATGGTGCGCGTCGGCCGGCGCGGCGAAGCGCGGCGGGACGTAGACGCAGGAGTTCGCCTCGTAGTCGAACGGGCTGTCCACGCGCAGCTTGCGCGCGTCGCCGAGTCCCGCCGGCTCGGTGAACCAGCTGAGCTGGTCGTCGTCGCCGAGCGTCGCCGAGGCGAAGATCCAGGCCCGCGGCGCCGCCTCGCGCTGCGCGCCGAGCGGGCCGCCGATGTCCAGCGGCGATTCGACCAGGCGCGCCTGGTGCGTCGTCAGGTCGGCCCAGCGCACCTGCCCCTCGGCCGCTGCGCCCTGGAAGCGCGCGGCCATCTGGCGCAGCGTGTCGGCGCGCCCCCGCAGGCGGGTGAAGTCGGGGCCGATGTCCTGCATCGGCTCCAGCGTCTCGACCAGCGCCGCGCAATGCGCCGCCAGCGCCTCGAGCGCCGGCGGCAGCAGGCCCTC
>DASVLN010000567.1:0-4253 GCA_036384855.1 Burkholderiaceae bacterium
CAGCGACTGGCTGACCACGAAGGCCCGGCGCGCGGCCGCGAGCTGCGCGGGCGGGATCGTCCAGTCCCAGGCGCGCCCTCGTGCGGCGTCGACGAGCGCGCCCGGCGTGCCGTGGAACAGCAGGCGGCCGTCCTTCATCACGGCGATCGCGGCGGCGCTGGCCTCGACGTCGGAGACGATGTGCGTCGACAGCAGCACCAGGCGCTCGCCCGCGAGCTCGGTCAGCAGGTGGCGAAAGCGCAGGCGCTCGCCGGGGTCCAGGCCGACGGTCGGCTCATCGACCACCAGCAGCCGCGGGTCGTTGAGCAGCGCCTGCGCGATGCCCACGCGCTGGCGCATGCCGCCCGAGAAGCCGGCCAGCGGCCGGTCGGCGGCGTCGGCGAGCCCGACCTGGGCGAGGCAGTCGTCGACGCGCCCGGCCGTCGCGCGTGCCGGCAGGCCCTTGACGGCGGCGAGGAAGCCGAGGAACTCGCGGGCGCTGAGCGCCGGGTAGACCCCGAAGTCCTGCGGCAGGTAGCCGAGCGTCGCGCGCAGCGCGTCGGGTTCGCGGGCGATGTCGTCGCCGTGCCAGAGGATGCGCCCGGAGCGCGGCCGCGCGAGCGTCGCCAGCATGCGCATCAGCGTCGACTTGCCGGCGCCGTTGGGGCCGAGCAGCCCCGTGATCCCCGGCCCGAGCGCGAGCGAGAGCCCGCGGTTGACGTCCGGGCCACGGCCGTAGCCGAACGAGACCTGGTCGAGCACGAGCCAGGCGGGGGCGGGGTCGGAGGGCATGTCCATGCGACGGGTGGGGCGAGGTGGCGGTGGCGGCATCCTCGCGGCCGGCGCCGCGCGTCGCCAGCGGGCTGCGACGAGCCGCGCGCGCCGCCCGACGGACGGGCATTTGCCGCGGACGAGCCGCCCGCACGTGCACGTCCGGATCGCGAAACCGGCTATGCTGGAAGACCGCAAGGCACGACCTCCCCGACCGCATCCCGCCGCCGGCGCCGCGCCGGCTTCCAGACATGTCGTCACGCAAATCCGGTCCGATCGACTACAACGTCCTGCCGGAACTCCTGCGCCCGCTGGCCGAGCGCAGCGAGATCCGGCGCTTCCGCAAGGGCACGCTGGTGCTGGACGAGGGCGACCGCGGCGAGCACCTCTACATCGTGCTCGCCGGCGAGTTGCGCGCCTTCACCGGTACCGACACCGGCCGCCACGTCAGCTACGGCCTCTACGGCCCGGGCGACTACCTCGGCGAGATGGGCCTGGACGGCGGCCCGCGCATGGCCAGCGTCGAGGCGCTGACGGACGCGACCTGCGCGCTGGTCGAGCGCGCGACGCTGCTGAAGTACATCGGCGAGCGCCCCGAGTTCGCGTTCGAGCTCATGGCCAAGATCATCCAGCGCGCGCGCGTGGCCTCGCTCGCGGCCAGCCAGTACGCGCTCAACGACGCCTACGGCCGCCTCAAGCGCTGGATCGACGCGGTCGCGCAGGCGCAGTTCGACGGCACTCGCATCGTGCGCGAGCCCCTGGCCGACGTCGACCTGCCGCAGCGCCTGGGCTGCTCGCCCGAGATGGCCGGCAGCATCCTGCGCGACCTCGAGCACGCGGCGATCGTCTCGTTGGACGACGGCTACCTGCGCGTCCTGCGCGAGCTGCCCAGCCACTGGTGAGCGCACCCTCAGCGCAGGAACAGGCGGTAGACCGGGTTGTCGGTCTCCTCGACCCACGGGTAGTGCAACGTGTCGAGGAACCGGGCCAGCGCCTTGCTGTCGCTCGGCGGCACCACGAGGCCGACCAGGATGCGGCCGTAGTCGGCGCCCTGGTTGCGGTAGTGGAACAGGCTGATGTTCCAGTCCGGCGGCATCGAGTCGAGGAACTTCATCAGCGCGCCCGGGCGCTCCGGGAACTCGAAGCGGAACAGGCGCTCGTCGCGCGCGAACTCGCTGCGGCCGCCGACCATGTGGCGCACGTGCTCCTTCGCGAGCTCGTCGCCGGTGAGGTTGACGGTCGGGAAGCGGTGGCGCTCGAAGTGGCGCGCGATCTTCTCGGCCTCGTCCCGGCGCGCGATCGTGAGTCCGACGAAGACGTGCGCGACCTTCGCGTCCGAGATGCGGTAGTTGAACTCCGTCACCTGGCGCGGCTGCGCGCCCGGCGGCCCGATCAGCGCGCAGAAGCGGCGGAAGCTGCCGCGCTCCTCGGGGATCGTGACCGCGAACAGGGCCTCGCGCTGCTCGCCGAACTCGGCGCGCTCGGCGACGAAGCGCAGGCGGTCGAAGTTCATGTTCGCGCCGCAGGTGACGGCGACGAAGGTCTTGCCCTTGAGCTTGTGCGTCTCGACGTACTGCTTGACCGCCGCCACGCCCAGCGCGCCCGAGGGCTCGAGGATGGAACGCGTGTCCTGGAACACGTCCTTGATCGCGGCGCAGGCGGCGTCGGTGTCGACCAGCACGTAGTCGTCGACCAGCGCACGCGCGACGCGGAAGGTCTCCTCGCCCACCAGCTTGACGGCGGTGCCGTCGGCGAACAGGCCGACGTCGGGCAGCGTGACGCGCTTGCCCGCGCGCACGGAGCGCGCCATCGCGTCGGAATCGACGGTGTGCACGCCGATCACCTTGATCTCGGGCCGCAGCGCCTTGATGTAGGCCGCCACGCCGGAGATCAGCCCGCCGCCGCCGATCGCGACGAACACCGCGTCGATCGGCCCCTGGTGCTGGCGCAGGATCTCCATCGCGACGGTGCCCTGGCCGGCGATGACGTCGGGGTCGTCGAACGGATGGACGAAGGTCAGGCCCTGCTCCTTCTGGATCTCTACGGCGCGGCCATAGGCGTCGGTGTAGCTATCGCCATGCAGCACGACCTCGCCGCCGAAGCCGGCGACGGCGTCGACCTTGACCTGCGGGGTGGTCACCGGCATCACGATGACCGCCCGCACGCCCAGACGGCGCGCGCCCAGCGCCACGCCCTGGGCGTGGTTGCCGGCGGAGGCGCAGATCACGCCGCGCGCCAGCGCCGCGGGCGCGAGGTTGATCATCTTGTTGTACGCGCCGCGCAGCTTGAAGCTGTGCACCGGCTGCGTGTCCTCGCGCTTGAGCAGCACCTGGTTGCCCAGACGGCGCGAGAGGTTCTTCGCGGGCTCGAGCGGGGTCTCGTGCGCGACGTCGTAGACACGGGCGGTCAGGATGCGGCGCAGGTATTCGCCGGCGATCGCCTGCGCGGCGCGCGACAGCGGCGCGGCAGGGGCGGGCGGCGCGATTCGAATGTCCGCCGCCTGCTTCGTCCGGGTCCGGGAAGAGGTTCCACGCGGGGTGCGTGCGGCGGCCATGGTGCTCCTTGTCGAAGGGTGAGTCAGAGCCGCCGGATCATACGGCCCGGCTGCTCCGCCGGATTCTTATTGCGCGAATGCCGGCCACGTGGGCAGCGAACGGCAGCGCGCAAAGAAAAAGGCCCGGAGCTTCGCAGCTTCGGGCCTGAATCCACCAGTTTTGAGGAGGTGGAGGAGACAACTTGCGGTCGGTCGGAAAGGTGTTTCCACCTCTGTCGCGAATGCGTTTCCGACTGACGATGGACTCAGTCTATCCGAGCCTTTGTTGCACTGCAATATCTCTTTTTGGCATCGTGTAGGGAGGGGCCTCCAATGCGCGCGGGAGGTGCAGAAAACAGCCGTTTCGCACCAGACCGGGGCGACTGCGCGTTGTCCCGGCGCGCGCCGGGCCGGGCCGGGCGTTGCACAATCGACACGACGCCTTCGATCCCCTCTTGATCCCGGACGGACACCATGGAATGCACGATCAACTGGCTGCCCACGAGCGGCATGGCCTTCTCCGCCGAGACCGGCAGCGGCCACCTGCTCACGATGGACGGCGCGCCCGACGGCGGCGGCCGCAACCTCGCGCCGCGTCCGATGGAGACGCTGCTGGCCGGTGCCGGCGGCTGCACGGCCTACGACGTGGTGCTGATCCTGAAGCGCGGCCGGCATGCCGTCACCGGCTGCCAGGTGAAGGCGAGCGCCGAGCGCGCCGCCGAGGATCCCAAGGTGTTCACGAAGCTGCACCTGCATTTCACGGTCACCGGCCGGGGCATCCCCGCGGCGGCGGTCGAGCGCGCGATCGCGATGTCGCATGACAAGTACTGCTCGGCGACCGTCATGCTCGGCAAGACCGCGGAGGTCACGACGAGCTTCGAACTCGCCGAGCCGGCCTGAGGCCGCCCGCCGGTCAAGTCGGCCCGCTCACACGTGGTGGGCCGTCGTGGTCATCACGCGCGCGGCCGCG
>DASVLN010000568.1:0-2121 GCA_036384855.1 Burkholderiaceae bacterium
AGCCCGTGCCCGCGACGAGGCGCTCGCCCGCGCGCAGCGCGACGAGCCCGCCCGGTTCGACGACTTCGCGCGCCGCATCGCGGCGCTCGAGCAGCGCCTGGACGCACTCATCCCGCGCGTCGACGCGCTCGCCCGCGAGCAGCAGGGCGCGCTGCAGGAGATCGCCGTGCGCCAGCTGCAGGCGCAGCAGGTGCGGCTCGCGAGCTACGAGGCGCAGGCGCGCTTCGCCGTCGCCCAGCTCTACGATCGCGCGACCGATCCGAAGGAAGGGGGCACGCATGCGAAGCCCTGACTTCCGCCTCGCCCGCATCGCCGCGGCGATGGCGGCCGCGGGCGCGCTGTCGGCGTGCTCGCTGTTCCACTCGAAGGCGAGCGGCACGCCAGACGACGCGCCGACGCTGAAGACGCTGCTCAATCGCGAGGCCGCGGTCGCCCCCGATCCCGGCATCCCGGCCGACGAGGACAAGGCGATCGCCGCCTACCGCGCCGTGCTGGCCGTCTCGCCCGACGAGCGCCAGCGCGCCGAGGCGCTGCGACGGCTCGGCGACCTGCAGATGGCCAGCGCCGACGAGGCCAATGCCGCCGCGCCCACTCCCAGCGGGACGCCGGACTACGGCGCCGCGATCAAGCAGTACCGCGACTACCTCGCGCAGTATCCGAACGGCGCCGACAACGACCGCGTGCTCTACCAGCTCGCGCGCGCCCAGGAGCAGGGCGGCCACCTCGAGGACGCGCTCGCCGTGCTCGACCAGCTGGTCGCGAAGTACCCGCGCACGCCCTACATCGCCGAGGCCCAGTTCCGGCGCGGCGAGCTGCTGTTCTCGCTGCGCCAGTACGCCAAGGCCGAGGCCGCGTACGGCGCGGTGCTGGCCGAGGACGACGGCAACCCGTACCGCGAGCGCGCGCTCTACATGCAAGGCTGGTCGGTGTTCAAGCAGGGCCGGCTGGAGGACGCGCTGAACTCGTTCTTCGGCGTCCTCGACCAGAAGATCGCCGGCATCGAGGACGACGACCTCGACCAGTCCGACCGCCTGTCGCGCGCCGACCGCGAGCTCGTCGACGACACCCTGCGCGTGACCAGCATCTCGCTCGCGAACCTGAAAGGCGCGGACTCCATCCCGGGCTACGTCACGAACGACACGCGGCGCAGCTACTCGTTCCGCGTCTACCGCAGCCTGGCCGCGCTGTACGTGAAGCAGGATCGCCCGAAGGACGCCGCCGACACCTTCGCCGCCTTCGCGCGCCTGAACCCGCTCGACGCCCAGGCGCCGGCGATGCAGGCGCAGGCGATCGCGATCGACCAGCAGGCCGGCTTCGACCAGCTCGCGCTCGCCGCGAAGAAGGACTACGTCGCGCAGTACGGCCTCGAGGGCGAGTTCCGCCAGGCCAATCCCGAGGGCTGGCAGAAGGCCCAGCCGCTGGTCAAGACGGCGCTGGCCGAGCTTGCGCAGCGCTACCACGCGAGCGCGCAGAAGACGAAGTCGGCTGCCGACCAGGCCGAGGCGATCAAGTGGTACCGCGCCTGGCTCGCCGAGTTCCACGACGACGCCGAGGCGCCGGAGTACGACTTCCTGCTGTCCGAGCTGCTGTACGAGAGCGGGCATTACGCCGACGCCGCGACCGAGTACGAGCGGACGGCCTACGAGTACCCGCCGCATGCGCACGCGGCGGACGCGGGCTACTCGGCGCTCCTCGCGCATGCGGCGGCGCAAAAGGGCGTGACGGGCGAGGCGCTCGCGCCGCTGCAGCGCGCCGGCGTCGACAGCGAGCTGCGCTTCGCCGCCGCCTTCCCGGCCGACGCGCGCACGCCCGCGGTGCTCGTGAACGCGGCCGACACGCTCTACAAGCTGCACGACAACGAGCACGCCGCCGCGGTCGCGCAGCAGGTGCTCGCGCTCGACCCGCCGGCCACCGCGGACCAGCGCCGCGTCGCCGGCACCATCGTCGCGCACACGGCGTTCGAGGCCGGGCGCTTCGCCGAAGCGGAGAAGGCGTACCAGCAGGTGCTCGCGCTCGCGCCCGCGAACGACCCGTCGCGTGGCGAGCTCACCGAGCGCCTGGCCGCCTCGATCTACAAGCAGGGCGAGCAGGCGCGCGCGGCTGGCGACGCCCGCGCCGCGG
>DASVLN010000569.1:0-2345 GCA_036384855.1 Burkholderiaceae bacterium
TCGCGCTCATCGAGGCGATGGCCGAGAGCGTGGAGTGGGTCGAGCTCGACCCGTCCGACGCGCGCCGCGCCGAGTTCGGCGTCGACGGGCCGCGCTGGGTCTAGGCGCGGGCCTCGCCCGCGGCGCGGGCCAGGAAGTCCCGGTAGGCGCGCGCGATGCCTTCGCGCAGGCCCACGCGGTGGCGCCAGCCGAGCGCATGCAGGCGCGAGACGTCCAGCAGCTTGCGCGGCGTGCCGTCCGGCTTCGAGGCGTCGAACGCGATGCGACCCGGGAACCCGACCACGGCCATCACGGTCTCGGCGAGCTCGCGGATCGTCACGTCCTCCCCGGTGCCGACATTGACCAGCGGGCCGTCGTAGCCGCGCTCCATGAGGTGCACGCAGGCGTCGGCGAGGTCGTCCACGTAGAGGAACTCGCGCCGGGGCGTGCCGGTGCCCCAGACGACGAGCTCGGACGCGCCGCGCCGGCTCGCCTCGTGCGCCTTGCGGATCAGCGCCGGCAGCACGTGGCTGCTCGCGAGGTCGTAGTTGTCGTTCGGGCCGTAGAGGTTCGTCGGCATCGCGCTCACATACCGGTGGCCGTATTGCGCGTTGTAGGCCTCGCACAGCTTCACGCCGGCGATCTTGGCGATCGCGTAGGGCTCGTTGGTCGGCTCCAGCGGCCCGGTCAGCAGCGCGTCCTCGCGGATCGGCTGCGGCGCGAGCCTCGGGTAGATGCAGCTGGAGCCGAGGAACATCAGCCGCCGCACGCCCGCCAGGTGCGCGCCGTGGACCAGGTGGTCGGCGATCGCCAGGTTCTCGTGCAGGAACTGCGCGCGCAGGCGGTCGTTGGCCTGGATGCCGCCGACCTTGGCCGCCGCGATGAAGACGTAGGCCGGCCGGTGGTGCGCGAGGTAGGCGCGCGTCGCCGCGGCGTCGAGCAGGTCGAGCTCCGCGCGCGGGGGCGCGAGCACGCGCGCGTAGCCGCCCGCCGTCAGCCGCCGCACCAGCGCCGAGCCCACCATGCCGCGCGCGCCGGCGACGAGGATCGCGTCCTCGCGCCCGGGGATCGCCGGCGTCGTCGCGTCACTCATGCTGGTCGTAGGTCCGAAAGCCGGCGCCGCGCACGAGGGCATCGCGGCGGGCGGCGTCATGGTCGGCGTCGACCATCTCGGCGACGAGCTCGTCCAGCGAGGTGCGCGGCGCCCAGCCGAGCTTCTCGCGTGCCTTGCCCGCGTCGCCGAGCAGCGCGTCGACCTCGGTCGGGCGGTAGTAGCGCGGATCGACGCGGACGACCACGTCGCCCGGACGGCAGCTCGCGCGATCACGCTCGACGGCGTCGACGATGCCGAGCTCCTCGCCGCCCTCGCCCTCGAAGCGCAGCGCGATCCCCAGTCGCGCCGCGGCCAGGCGCACGAAGTCGCGCACGCTCGCCTGCACGCCGGTGGCGATGACGAAGTCCTCGGGCGCGGGCAGCTGCACCATCCGCCACATCGCCTCGACGTAGTCGCGGGCGTGCCCCCAGTCGCGCCGCGCGCCGAGGTTGCCGAGCCACAGGCAGTCCTGCTGGCCGAGCGCGATGCGGGCGACGGCGCGCGTGATCTTGCGCGTCACGAAGGTCTCGCCGCGCAACGGGCTCTCGTGGTTGAACAGGATGCCGTTGCAGGCGTGGATGCCGTAGGCCTCGCGGTAGTTGACGGTGATCCAGTACGCATAGAGCTTGGCCGCGGCGTACGGGCTGCGCGGGTGGAACGGCGTCGCCTCGTCCTGCGGCGTGCGCTGCACCAGGCCGTACAGCTCGGACGTGGACGCCTGGTAGAAGCGCGTCAGCTTCTCGCGGCCGAGGATGCGGATCGCCTCCAGCAGCCGCAGCGGGCCCAGGGCGTCGGCGTTGGCGGTGTACTCGGGCTCCTCGAAGCTCACGGCGACGTGGCTCTGCGCGGCGAGGTTGTAGATCTCGTCGGGCTGCACCTTCTGCACGATGCGCAGCAGGTTCGTGGAATCGGTGAGGTCGCCGTAGTGCAGGATGAAATCGCGTCCCGCGACGTGGGGATCCTGGTACAGGTGGTCGATGCGGCTCGTGTTGAACGAGGACGCCCGGCGCTTGACGCCATGCACCTCGTAGCCCTTGCCGAGCAGGAACTCGGCGAGGTAGGCGCCGTCCTGCCCGGTGACGCCGGTCACCAACGCGATCTTCTTGGCCATCGGGCGATTATGAGCGAGGCGCCCGTCCGGACGGCGCGCCCCACGAGCTCCGGCGCCCTCCCCCTGCACGCGCCGCGCCGCCGCGCAAATCGCCCCTTCGGGGGGCGCGCCGGCGGGCGCCGACGCGGCATGATGGCGGGCATGCGCATGCCCGTCCCGTTC
>DASVLN010000570.1:0-1711 GCA_036384855.1 Burkholderiaceae bacterium
GCGGCGGCGAGCCTCGCCTCGGGCGTCGGCCTCGAGCGCCCCGTCGACCCGCCCACCGTCGCGCCGGCCGCCGACCTCGACGCCGCCTGGGAGCAGGTGCGTGCCCTCGCCTGCGCGCAGGACGACGACCATGTCATCAAGCTCGTGCACGCGATGGTCGACCAGGACGCGCAGAGGCCGTCGACGACATGGCTGGCCGCGGCGCGGGCGGCGGTGCGGGCCTGAAGAACCGGTGGGCGGCGGGCCGGCCGGGCGTCCTCGGCTCGGTCCTCGGCTCGGGATAGGCCCGATTGCCGCCCCGCCGCGCGCGCGCATCATGCGCCCGCATGCCCCACGTCGCGTTCACCTCGCAGCTGCAGCGCTTCACCGAGACGCCGGAGCTCGACACGCCCGCCGCGACGCTGCGCGAGGCGCTAGACGCCGCCTTCGCGCTCAACCCGCGCCTGCGCCACTACGTGCTCGACGAGCAGGGCCACCTGCGCCAGCACGTGGCCGTCTTCATCGACGGCCGCCGCGTGGCCGACCGCACGGGCCTGGGCGACGCGCTGGGGCCGGACGACAAGGTGTATGTGCTGCAGGCCCTGACCGGCGGCTGACGAACGCAAGGACGAGGAGCACCGCATGGCGGATCGTGCATGGGTGGCCACCCGCAAGGGCCTGATCGAACTGCGCCGGCGTGCCGGCGCCTGGGCGGTGGAGCGGACCAGCTTCCTGGGCGACCCGGTGAGCATGGTGCTGCCGCCCGATGGCGACGGACGCATGTTCGCCGCGCTGAGCCTGGGGCACTTCGGCGTCAAGCTGCACGCGTCGGACGACGCGGGCGCGAGCTGGCGCGAGGTCGCGGCGCCGGCCTTCCCGCCGCAGCCCGAGGGGGCGCCCGGGCCGGCATGGAAGGTGACGATGGTGTGGGCGATGGAGCGCGCGGGCGCCACGCTGCTCGTCGGCACGCTGCCCGGCGGGCTGTTCCGCTCCGACGACGGCGCGGCCGGCTGGCGGCTGGACGAGGCGCTGTGGAACCGCCCGGAACGCCTCGGCTGGAACGGCGGCGGCTACGACCAGCCGGGCATCCACTCGATCAGCCCGCTCGCCGACGGCACCGTGCTGATCGGCGTGAGCTGCGGCGGCGCCTGGATCACGCGCGACGCCGGCGCGTCCTGGTCCCAGACCGCGCACGGCATGCGCGCCGAGTACATGCCGCCCGAGCGCGCCTACGACCCCGAGGTGCAGGATCCGCACGCCATCGCGCGCTGCGCCGCCGCGCCCGACGTGCTCTGGTGCCAGCACCACAACGGCATCTTCCGCTCGGTCGACGGCGGCGCGCACTGGGGCGAGCTGCAGGCGCCGCTGTCGTCCTTCGGCTTCGCGGTGGCCGCGCATCCCGCCGACCCGCGCACCGCGTGGTTCGTCCCGGCGGTCAAGGACCAGTGCCGCGTGCCCGTCGACCGCGCGCTCGCGGTCAACCGCACGCGCGACGGCGGCGCGAGCTTCGAGACCCTGCGCGCCGGCCTGCCCCAGCGCGATTGCTACGACCTCGTCTATCGCCACGGCCTCGCGGTCGATGACGAGGGCACCGGCCTCATGATGGCCAGCACCACCGGCGGCGTCTGGGCGAGCGACGACGGCGGCGACCACTGGGACGCGCTGCCGGCGCGGCTGCCGCCGGTCTACGCGCTGCGGTTCGGCTGAAGGGCCGGGGACGCCCCGTCGGCCG
>DASVLN010000571.1:0-2998 GCA_036384855.1 Burkholderiaceae bacterium
CGGGCGCCCGCGCGGCCAGCGCCTGCCAGGCCGCGGCCATCGCGGGCGCGCCGAGCTTGTGGGCGAACCAGTCGGCCGGCGCGAGCCCCGCGCCCGCGACCAGCCAGTTGAGGACGCCGTGCGTGCTTCCGGTCGCCGACACGCCGCCGTTGGCCGTCCGCTTCGAATAGCAGCCCGCCACCAGCACGCACCGGTGCACCGCCCGGGTGAGCGCGACGTAGACCAGCCGCAGGTCCTCGGCCGCGCGCTCGCGCTGCATCGCGGCCTTGACCGCATCCTGCGCCGACCTGTCGCGCAGGCGGATGCCGTAGTCGATCACCGCCCGGCCGTGGTCGTCGTGGTACGCCGCGCCTTCCAGCCCGTCGCCCGGCGCGGCCTCGGCCCCCCAGAGGAACGGGCAGAACACGAACGGGTACTCGAGGCCCTTGGACTTGTGCACCGTGACGATCTGCACGAGATCCTGGTCGGATTCCAGGCGCAGCTGCGCCGCCTCGCCGGCGTCGGGCGCCTGGCGCTGGGCGCGGAACCACTGCAGCAGCGCGTCGGGCGCGGGTCGCGTCTCGCCGGCCTCGTGCAGCAGCTCGAACAGGTGCAGCAGGTTGGTCAGGCGGCGCTCGCCGTCGGGCCGCGCGAGCAGCCGCGCGGCGACGTCCTCGGCGGCCATCCACTGGCGCAGCATCACGCCGACGCCGCGCCGCGCCCAGGTCTCTCGGTAGTCGAGGAAGCGCTGCACCGTCGCGAGCAGCGCCGCCTCGTCCTGCGCGAGCGCCACCAGGCCCTCGGCGTCCACGCCCATCGCCTCGGTCGCGAGCGCGGCCTTGAGCGTGCGTTCGCGCGCGGGCTCGAGGACGGCGTCCAGCAGGCGCGCGAGCTCGGCGGCGTCGGCGCTGCGCAGCACGCTGTCCTGCGAGAGCTCGACGCTGCCCACGCCCAGCGCCGCGAGCGCGTGCCGCATCCGCGACCCCTGGGCGTGGCTGCGGACGAGCACCGCGACGTCTCCGGCGGCGAGCGGACGCGCGGTCGCGCCTTCTCCGAGCACGAGCACGCCTTGCCGCGCCGCCGTGAGCAGGCGCGCGATCTCGGCGGCGGTCGCCTCGGCGGCGAGGCGGTCGGCGTCGCCCTTGAGCACCGGCTCGCCCGTGGCCGGATCGTCGGGCAGCGTCCAGACCTGCAGCGCCGCGGTGTCGCCACCGCTCGCGTCGGCCAGCGCGGTGCGCGGCTTCGCACCGCACTCGACCGGCTGGTAGTCCAGGCCGTCCAGCATGAAGGCGCGCGGGTTGGCCGTGAACAGGGCGTTGAGCGCGCGGATCAGTGCCGCCGTCGAGCGCTGGTTGGCCGCGAGCGAGTAGTGGCCGACCGCCTGCGCGCCGGCCGCGAGGTAGGTGTGCAGGTCGGCGTTGCGGAAGCTGTAGATCGCCTGCTTGGGGTCGCCGACGAAGAAGACCGGCGCGGCGGCGTCCGTGCCGCGGGCCGCGTCGCCGGCGTAGATCGCGCGGAAGACCGCGAACTGAAGCGGGTCGGTGTCCTGGAACTCGTCGACCAGCGCGGCGGGGTAGCGCGCGCGCAGCGAGGCCGCGAGGCCGGGCGACTCGGGGCTCGCGAGGCGCTCGTACAGGTTGAACAGCATGTCGTCGAACGCGACGACGCGCGCGCGCCGCTTGGCCGCGCGCTGGGCCTGCGCCCCCTCGCGCAGCAGGCGGCGCAGCAGCGCGAGGCGGGCGCGCTCGAGGCGGTCGGCCGCCTGGGCGCGTTCATCGAGCAGCGCCTGTGCGTGTTCGAAGAAGGCGTGTCCCGGAGGCGCGAACTTCTTCTTGGTCGCGGACGCGAGCTTCGCCGAGCCGAGCAGCTCGATGCGCTTCAGCTGCCGGTCGTCCACTTCCAGCCACGCGAGCGCGTCGTCGTCGCCGAGCCGGTCGTCCCAGCCCTGCAATGCGGCGGCCAGCTTGTCCGCGTCGACCATGTTGGCCTTGAAGGCCTCGAGCTCGAGCGCCTCGCGCAGCATCGCGGCGATCGCCTCGCGTCCGTCCATCCACGCGGCGCGCGCGTCGGCGTGCAGCGCGGCGAGGCGTTCGCCGACCGGCGGCGCTCCTTCGGCGGCGGCGGCGGAGGACTCGCCGCCCGCCGACGCGACGAGGTCGACGTCCTCGACATCCTCCGGCCAGATCTCGCGTGCCAGGGGCTTGCCGAGGTGACGCTTGAGCAGGCGCGCGAAGCGGGCGGGATCGTCGCCGCGGCTCAGCAGATGCGCCGCAAGCGCCGCGTCGAAGCCGTCGGCCGCGACGTGGCGGCGCCAGAAGTCGTTCGCGGCCTCGGCGACGTGGGCGGCGTCGTCCTCGAGCTGCTCCTGCACGAGCGGCATCCGGGTGGAGAACGGCGCATCGCCGATCGCGCGCTGGCAGAAGCCGTGGATCGTATGGATCGCGGCCTCGTCGAAGCTCGCGAGCGCGCGCTCCAGGCGGGCGACCATCTCGGCGTCGGTGAGGTCGTGGTGGTCGGCAGCGGCCTGCACCAGCCGCTCCACGAAGCCGTCGCCCGGGGGCTGGCTGTCGTCGTGCGCCGGGCGCAGGTAGGCCAGCGTGTCGACGATGCGCTGGCGGATGCGCTCGCGCAGCTCCGCGGTCGCGGCCTTGGTGAAGGTGACGACGAGCACCTGCTGCACCGTCATGCCGCGCTCGAGCAGCAGGCGCAGGTACAAGCCGCAGATGTTCCAGGTCTTGCCGGTGCCGGCCGAGGCCTCGATCTGCCGCAGCCCGGCGAGCGGGCAGGTGAAGACGTCCAGCGGGGCGAAGCGGGCGGCGTCCATCAGGCGGCCTCCTCCAGGTGCGCCCGCAGCGGCCCGTAGACCGCCTCGGCGATGGCCGCGAAGTCGCGCGCCGCCTCGCCGCGGAACGGATCGGGCCGGCCGCGCAGGGCGAGCCGCACGGCGTCGTCGGCGCCCTCGGCGAACGCGTTGTTGCGGCTCGGCCGGAAGCTGCGCTCGGCCTGCGCGAGGTTGCCG
>DASVLN010000572.1:0-3005 GCA_036384855.1 Burkholderiaceae bacterium
CACATGACGCGCGACCTGCGCCGCTGGTTCGGCGCGCCGCCCGGCGCGATGCGCGCGACGCCGCAGCGGTGGGCGGCGCTGCACGAGAGCGGGTTCGGCTGAGCCGGGGCGCCTCACCCCATCGGCGTGCAGACCTCGACCCGGAACCCGTGCCGGTCGTCGACGTAGCCGACCACTTGGCCCCAGGGCATCGCCTTCGCCTCCTGGACGAGCGTCGCGCCCGCCGCGATGGCGCGCGCGAGGGCGGCAGGCACGTCGTCGGTGGTGAGCGCGATCTCGAAGCTGGGCTGGCCCCGCACCGGCGAGGCGGTCGCCTTGCCCTGCTGCGCCAGCAGCTCGCGAGCGGCGAAGGCGAGCGCGGTGGCGCCGGTCTCGAGCTCGCCGTAGGTGCCGGACTCGTGCAGGAAGCGCGTGGCCAGGCCGAAGGCGGCCTCGTAGTGGGCGAGGGCGGCGGGGACGTCGTCGACGTAGAGGATGGTGTAGCCGAACTGCATGGCGGATGTCGGGGTGATCGGTCGATGGCGCAGTGTCGCGCCGGCCGGCGCACGCGTCTTGAAGAAAACCGTCGTCCGCGGCGACCGTCCGGGACTACGATGCGCCGACGCCGTCGCGGCTCGAATTGACGTTTACGTAAACGTCAATCGATAATCCCGCGTCCACCGCGCCGCGCTCGCCGCCGGCCGCGCCACCCGAACGACGATCCTCGCCGCCCATGCCCGTCCTCTCGACCCACCTGAACGCCCGCTCGGAAGACTTCAAGGCCAATGCCGCGGCGATGCGCCGGCTGGTCGACGACCTCAACGCCAAGCTCGCGCGCATCGCGCAGGGGGGCGGCGAGGACGCCCGCAAGAAGCACCTGGCGCGCGGCAAGCTGCTGCCGCGCGAGCGCGTGGAGCGGCTGCTGGACCCGGGCACGCCCTTCCTGGAGATCGCGCCCCTGGCCGCGCTCGGCATGTATCCGGAAAAGGGCGGCCAGGACGCGGCGCCGGGCGCCGGCATGATCGCGGGCATCGGGCGCGTCGCGGGCGTCGAGTGCCTGATCGTCTGCAACGACGCCACGGTCAAGGGCGGCACCTACTACCCGATGACCGTCAAGAAGCACCTGCGCGCGCAGGAGATCGCGCAGCAGAACCGCCTGCCCTGCATCTACCTGGTCGACTCGGGCGGCGCCAACCTGCCCAACCAGGACGAGGTCTTCCCCGACCGCGACCACTTCGGGCGCATCTTCTACAACCAGGCCAACCTCAGCGCCGCGGGCATCCCGCAGCTGGCGGTGGTGATGGGCTCCTGCACCGCCGGCGGCGCCTACGTGCCCGCGATGAGCGACCAGACCGTCATCGTCAAGGAGCAGGGCACCATCTTCCTGGGCGGCCCGCCGCTCGTGAAGGCCGCCACGGGCGAGGTCGTGAGCGCCGAGGACCTGGGCGGCGGCGACGTCCATACGCGCCTGTCGGGCGTGGCCGACCACCTGGCCGAGGACGACATGCACGCGCTCGCGCTGGCGCGCGGCATCGTCGGCACGCTGAACTGGCGCAAGGATCCCGCCATCGCGCTGCGCGAGCCGGTGCCGCCGAAGCTGCCGGCCTCGGAGCTGCACGGCATCATCCCGCTGGATGCCGAGGGCAAGCCCGCGCGCAAGCCCTTCGACGTGCGCGAGGTGATCGCCCGCATCGTCGACGGCTCCGAGTTCGACGAGTTCAAGGCGCGCTACGGCGCGACGCTGGTGTGCGGCTTCGCGTGGATCGAGGGCATGCCGGTGGGCATCGTCGCCAACAACGGCATCCTCTTCGCCGAGAGTGCCGACAAGGGCGCGCACTTCATCGAGCTGTGCTGCCAGCGCAAGGTGCCGCTCGTCTTCCTGCAGAACATCACCGGCTTCATGGTCGGCCGCAAGTACGAGAACGAAGGCATCGCCCGCGCCGGCGCGAAGATGGTGACCGCGGTCGCCTGCGCGCAGGTGCCCAAGTTCACGGTGATCATCGGCGGCTCGTTCGGCGCCGGCAACTACGGCATGTGCGGCCGCGCCTACAGCCCGCGCTTCCTGTGGATGTGGCCGAACGCGCGCATCAGCGTGATGGGCGGCGAGCAGGCCGCGAGCGTGCTGGCCACCGTGCGCCGCGACGGCATCGAGGCCAAGGGCGGCCAGTGGTCGGCCGAGGAGGAGGAGGCCTTCAAGGCGCCCATCCGCGACCAGTACGAGCTGCAGGGCCACCCGTACTTCGCCAGCGCCCGGCTCTGGGACGACGGCGTGATCGACCCGGCCGACACGCGCCGCGTCCTCGCCCTGGGCCTGAGCGCCAGCCTGAACGCGCCGATCCCGGACACGAAGTTCGGCGTGTTCCGCATGTGAGCCGCGTGTGAACGCCCACCCACGTCGCCGGCCTTCGGATTGCCCTGCTCTGCGGTTGGCCGCCGTCGCGGCCGCCACTGGAGAAAAGGGCACGATCATGAAACTCGCTCGCATCCGTCCGTCCGCCGCCCGCCGGGCCGCCGCCGCGCTGCTGGCCGTCGCGGCGACGACGGCGCTCCTCCCGTCCGCGCAGGCGCGCAACGTGCGCCGCATGGAGTCGCTCGCCGACACGCTGCACGCCTCGAAGGCGCACGAGATCCTCGGCGACCTCGACCTGCGCTTCGGTGGTTCGACGGCGCAGGGCACGGACATCGTCCGCCACGACGTCGTCGTCACCGGCACCGGCGCGACGCGCCTGGACGAGGTCGGCAAGGACGATCGCATCCGCCCGTCCGACGCCGAGCTGTGCGTGCGCGCCTTCGAGGACGCGATCACGCAGCTCGCGTTCTCGGCGCGCGCCGCGCATGCGACGGGCATCGTGGGCGTCGTCTCGGACTACGAGGACAACGTCTTCGACGATCCCGACCACTACGAATGCCACGCCGGCTCGCTCAAGGCCTACGTGACGCTGCGCGCCCAGCTCGCGCGCGGCACCACGGCCCCCGTGCCGGTGGTCTCGCCGCCGCCCGCGCCGGTCGTCCCGCCGGCGCCGGCG
>DASVLN010000573.1:0-3741 GCA_036384855.1 Burkholderiaceae bacterium
ACCGCGTGCGCGTCGCCGTCTTCGTCGACGCGCCGCCCGAGGTCGCGTTCGAGGTCTTCACCGCGCAGATCGACCAGTGGTGGCGCCGCGGCCTGAAGTTCCGTGCGGGCGGCGCGAGCCCGAGCGTGCTGCACCTCGAGCCGCGCCTGGGCGGACGCCTGTTCGAGACCGTCGCGGCCGACGGCGGCGAGGCGCACGTCGTGCAGACCGGCGAGGTGACCGCCTGGTCGCCGCCGCACGCGCTCGCGATCGCATGGCGGGGCACCAACTTCGCGCCCGGCGAGCGCACGACGATCGCCGTGCGCTTCGAGCCGCGCGGCGCGGGCACCCAGGTGACGCTCGAGCACAGCGGCTTCGCGGCGCTGCGACCCGACCATCCCGTGCGCCACGGCGAGCCGGTCGCGGTCTTCGTGCGGCGCACCGCGATGTGGTGGGCGGACCAGTTCGCCTCGCTGCGCGAACGCGTCGGCGGCTTCGCCATCGTCTCGACGGCCGATACGGCCGCCCGTATCGACGTCCTCGCTGCGGCGCCGTGGATGACGATCGCCCGTGCCGAGCTGGGCGTGCGCGCCGGCCCGCCGGGCGCGAGCAATCCGCGCATCACCGCGTACCACGCGCACACCAACATCGCCGGCTACGACGACCGCGCGAGCTGGTGCTCGTCGTTCGCCGACTGGGCGCTGCGCCGCACCGGCCTCGCGGGCACCGGCTCGGCGCTCGCGCGCAGCTGGCTGGAATGGGGCCGCCCGCTCGACGCGCCGCGCCCCGGCTGCATCGTCGTGCTGTGGCGCGACGACCCCGCGAGCTGGAAGGGCCACGTCGGCTTCTTCGTGCGCATCGCGGGCGAGGAGATCGTGCTGCTGGGCGGCAACCAGCGCGAGCAGGAGGTTTGCGAGCATGCCTATCCGCTCGCGAGCGTGCTGGGCTACCGCTGGCCGCTGGATCCGCGCTGGCCGGACGGCGTCCCGGCCCGGTAGCGGCCACCGGGGGACGGCCGGCGACCGCCCGCCGCCCTGCGCCTGCTCGCCATGGCCGGGGTCGACGCGCGCGCGCGGGGCTGGCAGCATCGGCCTTTCGCCACCCACCCGGGCCTCGCCGTGACGTCATCGACCGATCCTTCCGCCGGCATCCGCCGCCTCTTCGACCGCTACCGCGATCGCGTGCTCGCCAAGGATGCCGCCGGCCTGCTCGCGCTGTACCGCGACGACGTGCGCGTGTTCGACTTCTGGGACGCCTGGTCGCACGAGGGCCTGCCGGCCTGGGGCGCGAGCGTCGGGCAGTGGCTCGGGTCGCTCGGCGACGAGACGGTGCGCGTCGCCTTCGACGACGTGCGCATCGAGGCCGGCGACCGCCTCGCGTCCGCGAGCTTCGTGACGACCTATGCCGCGGTCTCGGCGACGGGCGAAGTGCTGCGCTCGATGCAGAACCGCGGCACCTGGAGCCTGTCGCGCGAGGAGGACGGCGACTGGCGCATCTTCCACGAGCACACGTCCGCGCCGATCCGCTCGGCCGACCTGAAAGGCGTGCTCCAGCGTCCGTCCGCGGGCTGACGCGTCACGCGCCCGGCTTCGCCGCCCAGGCCGCGAAGATGCGGTGCAGCTGCTCGAGCCCGTCGGTCAGTGCCGCCGGCCCGGGCTGCAGGATGTCGCAAGACTTGACCTCGTGCAGCTCGCCGCGCGCGACCGCGGGCACCTCGGACCAGCCGGCGCGCGCGGCCACGCGCTCGGGGCGGAACTTCTTGCCGCACCAGCTGCCCACGACGACGTCGGGCGCGCGGCGCGGCGGCTCGGCGAGGTCGTGGACGATGCGGTCCTTGCCGCCCGCGTGCAGGCCCAGCTCGGCGAAGACGTCGTCGCCGCCGGCGATCGCCACCAGCTCCGAGACCCAGCGGATCGCGCTGATCATGGGCTCGTCCCACTCCTCGAAATAGACGCGCGGCCGGCGCGGCCACGCGGCGGCCGCCTGCGCGATCTCGGCGTGGCGCGCGAGGCATCGCGCGATCCAGGCCTCGGCACGGTCGACCGCGCCGACCATGCCGGCGACGAGCCGCATCGTCGCCAGGATCTCGGCCACGCTGCGCTGGTTCGTGATGAACACGTTCAGGCCGGCGCGGATCAGCTTGTCGGCGAGCGCGGCCTGCATGTCCGAGAAGCCGATCACGAGGTCGGGCCGGAGCGCGACGATGCGGTCGATCTTGCCGTCCAGGAACGCCGAGACGCGCGGCTTCTCGTCGCGCGCCCGGCGCGGCCGCACCGTGTAGCCCGAGATGCCGACGATGCGGCGCTCCTCGCCGAGGAGGTACAGCCACTCGGTGGTCTCCTCGGTGAGGCAGACGATGCGCTGGGGTCCGGTCATGCGGGGATTGTGCCCGGCGGTCGGAGGGCCCGCCGATCGTCGAGGCTCGCCTTGCAGCACGCCGGGGCTGTCCCGGGGGACAATCGCGCACCCTTTCGAGAAAGGCGCCATGAGCCCCGTTCCCTCGCGCCACCGCGCGCCGCATCCGTTCCTGTTCCTCGTGCTGTTCGTGCCCTTCGGCGCGGTGCCGGGGTTCCTCACGGTCGCGCTGGCCTACGAGCTCAGCAAGAAGGGCATCGACACTGGCGACATCGCCATCGTGGTGGGCCTGAGCTACATCTGCCTGATCCTGAAGTGGCTCTGGGCGCCGCTGGTCGACACGCTGTTCACGCGCAAGATCTGGTACGTCGGCTCGACGCTGGTATGCGCGCTCGGCTTCTGGCTCGCGGGCCGCGCGGCGATGGGCGAGCATCCGTCGCTCGCGCTCATCAGCGCCGCGCTGACGGTGAGCAACTTCACGGCGACGCTGCTCGCGATGGCCGTCGAGAGCCTGATGGCCGCCACCGTCCCCGACGACCAGCGCGGCCGCGCGGGCGGCTGGTCGCAGGCCGGCAACCTCGGCGGCCAGGGCCTGGGCGGCGGCCTGAGCCTGTGGCTGATCCAGAGCCAGGGCCTCACGGACGCGCAGTCCGGCGCGGCGCTGGGCGTGCTGTGCGCGCTCTGCTGCCTCGCGCTGTTCCGGGTGGACGACACCCGGCCGCTGCTGAAGGTCGACGGCCATGTCGAGGCCGCCGGCCATCTGGGCGTGGGCGCGAACCTGAAGGCGATCGGCGGCGACCTGTGGCAGCTGCTGTGCTCGCGCGTCGGCATCCTCGCGCTGCTGATCTGCCTGCTGCCGATCGGCAGCGGCGCGGCGCAGAACCTGTGGTCGCCGATCGCGTCGGAATGGCACGCCTCGGCCGAGACCGTCGCCTTCGTCACCGGGGCGATGAGCGGCCTCATCTCCGCGCTCGGCTGCCTGGCGGGGGGCTGGCTGTGCGACCGCCTGGACCGCCGCACGGCCTACTGCCTGTTCGGCTTCCTGCTGGCGCTGGCCGCCATCGGCATGGCGCTGTGCCCGCGCACGTCCGCGCAGTACATCTTCTGGACCTCGGCCTACGCCTTCGTGGTGGGCCTGTGCTACGCGGCGTACTGCGCGGTGGTGCTGGAGGCGATCGGCCAGACGGCCGCGGCGACCAAGTTCAGCTTCCTGTCGGCGGTCTCGAACACGCCCATCATGGTGATGACCTTCGTCGACGGCGCGGCGCAGAGTCGCTGGGGCACGAACGGCATGCTGTGGGCGGACGCCGTCTGCGGCGTCATCGGCATCGCGGTGTTCGCGCTGGTGGCGGGCGGGACGCGCCGCGCCGCCGTGGCAAGGGCCAGCGCGGCGGAGCCGGCGAGCGC
>DASVLN010000574.1:0-28081 GCA_036384855.1 Burkholderiaceae bacterium
CGGCGCCGGCCGCCGCGGTGGACATCGCCCCCGAGTGACGCCCGCCGCGCGACGCGTCCTGCACTGACGCCAGGGTCGCGCAGCGGCTGCCACAATGGCCCATGGCCCAGCTCTTCGACATCCACCCGGACAACCCGCAACTGCGGCTGCTGCGCCAGGCCGCACAGATCCTGCATGACGGCGGGCTCGCGGCAGTGCCGACGGATTCGAGCTACGCCTTCGTCTGCCACCTCGACGACAAGGACGCCGTGGAGCGCCTGCGCCGCGTGCGCGGCGTCGACGACAAGCACCACCTGACGCTGCTGTGCCGCGACCTCTCGGAGCTCGCGACCTACGCGCGCGTGGACAACAAGCAGTACCGCCTCATCAAGCAGGCCACGCCCGGCCCGTACACCTTCATCCTCGACGCGACCAAGGAGGTGCCGCGCCGCGTGTCGCATCCGTCGCGCCGGACGATCGGCCTGCGCGTGCCCGACCACCAGGTGCTGCAGGCGCTGCTGGCCGAGTTCGGCGAGCCGCTGATCGGGACGACCCTGATCCCGCCCGGCGAGACCGAGCCGCTGAACGACACCGACGAGATCCGCGCCCGCTTCGAGAAGAGCCTGCAGGCCATCGTCTGCGCGGGCGCCTGCCCGCGCGAGCCGACGACCGTCATCGACCTCAGCGGGCCGCAGCCGACCGTCGTGCGCGAAGGCCGTGGCGAGGTCGCGGCCCTCGGCCTGTAGCCGGCCGGCTGTCCGCCCTCAAGGCGCGGCGGCGACCTCGCCGATCACGCGTGCGTCGAACGCGTAGAGCGCGCGCGAGCCGTGGTCGTGCTCGTCGCGGGTCGCGAAGGTGAAGTCCGGCAGCGGCAGCACGAAGCGGCCGGGCGTGCGCGCCGCGGCGGCCTGCGCGGGCGTCGTCGAGCCCCAGGCCAGCACCACGCGGAAGCTGCGGCTGCCCGGGCAGGCCGACGGCTCCTCGATCAACTGCACGGCACGCGGCGCGTCCGGGACGCTGTCGGGCTGTGCGCTCACGGGCGCGACGAGGACGTGGAAGCCGGTATCGGACACCGCGGCCGCGAGGCCCGGCGCGGGCGCCGAGGCGGCTGCCGCGTCCACCGCCGGCGGCGACACGACGCCGAGCTCGATCGGCCCGAGTCGCAGGCGATGCGTACCGTCGACCAGCACCGCGACGGGTCGCTCGGGCGTGCCGGTGCCGACGTCGCGGCAGGCGTCGTCGGCCAGGCGTGCCTGTCCGTGCGCCGCCGCGCAGGCCGCCATGAGGAGGGTGAACAGGGCCCGGAGGGGCAGGCGCGCAGGGTGCGGCAAGTGCGATCCTCGTCAGCGCGCGGCCCGTGCCGCGCGTCCAGCGGCGCAGTCTACCGCCTGGCGCGGCTCAGGCCGCGACGCGCTCCACGCGGCACGAGTAGCACCCGCGCCTGGCGTTGTGCAGGTGCAGGAAGTCGACGGCCGGATCCTCGAACAGGCGCGCGATGGTCGCGGCCTGTGCCGCCTCGCCTTCGCAGACGTCGGCCGCGAGCATCATGCCGCCGGCGTCGTAGGCGCGCGCCGAGACCAGGCGCCGCGTCACATAGGGCGGCAGCACGCCGGGTGCGAGGCTCGCCCGGCGCGCGCCGCGGCGCACGAAGATCGGGCCGCCGGCGCGGTACGGCGAGTCGAGCGCCAGGTGCTCGTGCGAGAGCAGCAGCAGCTCGTCGCCGACGGCGGCGTCCTCCAGCGAGATGCGGCATGGGAAGCCGAAGGGCTCGTCCGCGACGCAGCGCCGGATCGCGCGGGCGCGCAGCGCGTCGTCGTCGAGGTCGAACAGGGCCTGGAACGGATCGGACGGGAGGCCGACGAGGCGGAAGGAGTGCATGGCGGCGACGGCAAGCGGGTGACGACCGATGCAGTGTCCCGGCGCGCCGCAGCAGCCGCCCGCCGCATTCGGACATGGAAATCGATGCCCCCGGGAACACGGCCCCGCCGCGTCAGCGCGCTGCCGACTCCTCGGCCACCGGCTGCGCCGGCGCATGCGGCCGCACGCGCGCCGCCGGCACGACGATGCGGAACGTCGACCCGCGCCCGAGCTCGCTCTGGATGTCGAGCTCGCCGCCGTGGCGCTGCACCACGTGCTTGACGATCGACAATCCCAGCCCGGTGCCGCCGGTCTCGCGCGAGCGGCTGCCGTCGACGCGGTAGAAGCGCTCGGTCAGCCGCCCGATGTGCTCGCGCGCGATGCCGGGGCCCGTGTCCTTGACCTCGATCTCGGCGCTGCCGTCGCTGCGGCGGGACCAGGTCACCGCGATCGATCCGCCGGCCGGCGTGTAGCGCACCGCGTTGCTCACGAGGTTGGCGATGGCGCTCGTCCACTCGCTGTCGTTGCCGGCGATCTCGTCGTCCTGCGCGATCGTGAAGCGGAAGCCGTGCCTGCCCGCCGAGAGGCCGCGCGCCTCGCTCTCCACCTGCATCAGCACCCGCGAGACGGGCGTCCAGCGGTCGCATGCCGGCCGCGGGCTGCCCTCGAGCTTGGCCAGCGTCAGGAGATCCTCGACCAGCGTGGTCATGCGCGAGGTCTGCTGCGTCATCAGGCCCAGCACCCGCTCGCGCTCGACGTCGGTCAGCGGCAGCGTGGAGATCGTCTCGACGAAGCCCGCCAGCACGGTCAGCGGCGTGCGGATCTCGTGCGAGACGTTGGCCACGAAGTCGCGCCGCATCGCCTCGGTGCGCTCGCGCTCGGTGATGTCCTGCGAGAGCACGAGCCGCATGCCCTCGCCGTAGCGGCTGACGATCACGCTGAGCGTCGCCTCGCCGCCGGGCGCCGAGAAGACGATCGGGTCGTCGAACTCGCCCGACTGCAGGTAGGCCACGAAGCTCGGCGAGCGCACGAGGTTGGTCACGCGCTGCAGGCGGTCGCGCGCCGGGTCGAGGCCGAAGTGCGTCGCCGCCATCGGGTTCAGCCACTCGATCTGGTCCGCCGAGTCGAGCAGCAGCACGCCGTTGGGCGACGCCTCGATCGCGGACATGAACTCGGCGAAGCGCTCCTGCTCGCCGCGCAGCGCCTGGTCGCGCTGGCGCAGCGCGCGCTCGATGCGGTAGGCCGCCTCGCCCCACAGGCCGGGCGCACGCGGCGCCTGGCGCTCGTGGTCGCTGCGCAGCCAGCGCATCAGGCGATGCGCGCGCAGCTCGTCGACGAGCGAGCGCGCGCCCACCGCAAGCGCCGCGCCCACGGCGGTGCCGACGACGCTCGCGTCGAGCGCGTGCCCGACCAGCGCGCCGATCGCGGCGCCCAGCAGCGCCAGGACGACGTAAAGCAGCGCGCGACCGAGCGAGTTCCCCATCGGCGACGACTCAGGCCGGGTTGGCGGCTTGCGGATTGGCCGCCGGCAGCACCTGCTGCGTGAGCCGGTAGCCGGCGCCGCGCACCGTCTCGATCAGCGTCGAGCATTGCACGGGCGCGAGCGCCTCGCGCAAGCGCTTGACGTGTACGTCGACCGTGCGCTCTTCGATGAAGACGTGGTCGCCCCAGACCCGGTCGAGCAGCTGGGTGCGGCTGTGCACGCGCTCCGTGTGCGTCATGAAGAAGTGGAGCAGGCGGAACTCGGTCGGGCCGATCTTGACCTCGCGGTCGCCGCGCGTGACCCGGCGCGTGGCCGGATCGAGGCGCAGGCCCGAGACCTCGACCGCCGAGTCCAGCGCCTCGGGCGCCTTGCGGCGCAGGACGGCGCGGATGCGGGCCAGCAGTTCCTTGGTCGAGAACGGCTTGGTGAGGTAGTCGTCCGCGCCGGCGTCCAGGCCCGAGAGCTTGTCGGCTTCGTCCGAGCGCGCGGTCAGCATGATGATGGGCAGGTCGCGCGTGCGCGCCACCGAGCGCCATTGCTTGGCCAGCGCGAGGCCGGTCTGCCCCGGCAGCATCCAGTCCAGCACGACGAGCTCGGGCAGCACCCGGTCGACCTCGCCTTGCGCGGCGTCGGCGGTCTCGGCGATCGTCACCTCGAAGCCGGAATGGCGGAGGTTGATCGCGATGAGTTCGGCGATCGCGGATTCGTCTTCGACGACGAGGATGCGGCTCATGCTTTGGCTCTCTTCCTGATGTTCTCGAACGTGCGCATCCCCGGACCGCGGCGCGCGCAGCCCTCCCGGGCACGGCACGCGCGCCCCGGGACGACGCGGACGGCCACGGCCGCCCGCGGGGCGGTTCAGCGGACGGCGTCCTCGACCGCGGCCACGGTGTGGTGGCGGACGTCGGTGCCCTTGACGATGTAGATGATCTGCTCGGACAGGTTCTTCGCATGGTCGCCGACGCGCTCGATCGCCTTGGCGACGAAGACGAGGTCGATCGACGACGAGATCGTGCGCGGGTCTTCCATCATGTAGGTGATGAGCTTGCGCAGCAGGCCGTCGAACTCCTTGTCGATCTCGTCGTCCTGCTTGAGGACCTCGAGCGCGCGGCCCACGTCCAGGCGCGCGAACGCGTCGAGCACCTTGCGCAGCTGCGCGGTCGCGAGGTTGGCGCCGAACGCGATGTCGGCCACCGGCAGGCGCAGGCGGCTCGAGACGCCGGAGTTCATCAGGCGCTGCACCGTGCGGGCGATGCGCGTGGCCTCGTCGCCGATGCGCTCGAGGTTGCCGATCGTCTTGGAGATCGCGATCAGCAGGCGCAGGTCGCGCGCCGTCGGCTGGCGGCGGGCGATGATGGCCGACAGGTCGCGGTCGATCTCGACTTCCATCGTGTTGACGCGCTGCTCGCGATCGAGCACGAGGCTGGCCGTCTCGCCGCTGAAGTTGGTCAGCGCGTAGACCGCTTGCGCCACCTGCGATTCGACCAGCCCGCCCATCTCGAGAACGCGGTTGGAGATCTCGCTCAGCTCGGCGTCGAATTGGGTCGAAAGGTGCTTGTCCGTCATGTCGTGTCCCTGCAAATGCGCTCGCGCGCGCCGTACGGTACCGGGTATGTCCGAAGCGAGGCTGAACCTCAGCCGAAGCGGCCCGTGATGTAGTCCTCGGTGTCCTTCTTCTTCGGCTTCATGAACAGGTCGGTGGTCTTGCCGAACTCCACCAGGTCGCCGAGGTACATGTAGGCCGTGTAGTCCGAGCAGCGCGCGGCCTGCTGCATGTTGTGGGTCACGATGACCACCGTGTAGTCCGACTTGAGCTCGTGGATCAGCTCCTCGATCTTGCCGGTGGAGATCGGATCCAGCGCGGAGCACGGCTCGTCCAGGAGCAGCACCTCCGGCTTGATCGCGATGCCGCGCGCGATGCACAGGCGCTGCTGCTGGCCGCCGGACAGCGCGGAGCCGCTCTGGTCCAGCTTGTCTTTCACGTCGTTCCACAGCGCCGCCTTCTTCAGCGCCCACTCGACGCGCTCGTCCATCTCGACGCGCGGCAGCGTCTCGAACAGGCGCACGCCGAACGCGATGTTGTCGTAGATCGACATCGGGAACGGCGTCGGCTTCTGGAACACCATGCCGACCTTCGCGCGGATCAGGCTGACGTCCAGCCTCGACTCGAGGATGTTCTCGCCGTCGAGGACGATCTCGCCGGTGGCGCGCTGCTCGGGATACAGCGCGAACATGCGGTTGAAGGTGCGCAGCAGCGTCGACTTGCCGCAACCCGACGGCCCGATGAAGGCCGTGACCTTGCCCTCGGGGATGTCGAGGTTGATGTTCTTGAGCGCGTGGAACGCGCCGTAGTAGAAGTTGAGGTTGCGGACGGCGAGCTTCGCCTTCTCGCCGACGGGGAGTTCGACCTTGGCATCCATGGCGTGGTGTCCTCGGGTTCAGTTCTTGTTGCGGAAGAAGACGCGCGCGGCGATGTTCAGCGCCAGCACGCCCAGCGTGATCAGGAACACGCCCGCCCACGCGATCCGCTGCAGGTTGGGGTACGGCTGCATGGCGAAGTTGAAGATCACCATCGGCACGCTCGACAAGGGCTTGGCCAGGCTCGTGCTGAAGAACTGGTTCGACAGCGCGGTGAACAGCAGCGGCGCGGTCTCGCCGACGATGCGCGCGATGGCCAGCAGGATGCCGGTGATGACGCCCGAGCGCGCCGCCGTCAGCGTGACCGACGAGATCACCTTCCACTTCGGCGTGCCCAGCGCGTAGGCCGCCTCGCGCAGCGCATGCGGCACCAGG
The DNA here is from genome assembly GCA_036384855.1 of Burkholderiaceae bacterium. GTDB lineage: Bacteria > Pseudomonadota > Gammaproteobacteria > Burkholderiales > Burkholderiaceae_C > Scleromatobacter. The sequence continues at coordinate 6,113 of DASVLN010000574.1, forward strand.
TTGAGCATGTTCTCGGTCGTGCGGATGACCACCGGGATCACGATCAGCGCCAGCGCCACCGAGCCGGCCCACCCCGAGAAGGCCCGGGTCGGCACCACGATCAGCTCGTAGACGAACAGGCCGATCACGATGGACGGCGCCGACAGCAGGATGTCGTTGATGAAGCGCGTGGTCGACGCGAGCCAGCTCTTCTGGCCGTACTCGGCGAGGTAGACGCCCGAGAAGATGCCGATCGGCGTGCCGATGAAGGTCGCGACCAGCACCATCAGCGCCGAGCCGTACAGCGCGTTGGCGAGGCCGCCGCCGTCGGACATGGCCGCGGGGGTGGACTCGGTGAACAGCGCCAGGTTGAGGCCGCCGCCGCCGAGGCGGACGGTCTCGATCAGGATCCAGACGAGCCAGAACACGCCGAAGGCCATCGCGCCGAACGCGAGCGACAGCGCGATCACGTTGACACGCTTGCGGCGGTTGTGCATCGCCATCCGGGCGGGCGGCAGGGCGGAAATCGCGGTCATCGCGTGGACTCCGTGTTGCGTTGGGCCGGCATCACGACTTCGCTCCCTCGCCGCGGCGCAGGCGCATCAGCAGCACCTTGGCGAGCGCGAGGACGATGAAGGTGATGACGAACAGGATCAGCGCGAGGTACAGCAGCGCGGCGCGGTGCAGGCCCTCGCCCGCCTCGGCGAACTCGTTGGCGAGGACGGAGGTGATGGTGTTGGCGGCCTGGAACAGGGAGATCTGGCTCAGCTGGCTCTGGTTGCCGATGACGAAGGTCACGGCCATCGTCTCCCCCAGCGCACGGCCGAGGCCCAGCATGATGCCGCCGATGACGCCGGTCTTGGTGAACGGCAGCACGACCTTGTAGACCACTTCCCAGGTCGTCGCCCCGAGCCCGTACGCCGACTCCTTGAGCATGGGCGGCGTGACCTCGAAGACGTCGCGCATCACCGAGGCGATGAACGGGATGATCATGATGGCCAGGATGATCCCGGCGCACAGGATGCCGATGCCAACCGGCGGACCGGAGAACAGCGTGCCGAGCACGGGCACGGTGCCGAACGCGTTCTGCAGCGGGCCCTGGACATAGTTGGCGAGGATGGGGCCGAACACGGTCAGGCCCCACATGCCGTAGACGATGGAGGGCACGCCCGCCAGCAGCTCGATCGCGATGCCCAGCGGGCGCTTGAGCCAGGCCGGCGACATCTCGGTGAGGAACAGCGCGATGCCGAAGCTCACCGGCACGGCGATCAGCAGCGCGATGAAGGAGGTTGCCAGCGTGCCGTAGATCATCGCCAGGCCGCCGTAGTGGTCCTGCACGGGATCCCACACGCTGGTCCAGAGGAAGGACAGCCCGTAGGCGCGCAGCGCGGGCATCGCGCCGACGATCAGCGAGCCGATGATGCCCGCCAGCATGGCCAGCGTGAGCCAGGCGGCGCCGTGCGCGAGGAACGAGAACAGGGCGTCGGCCCAGGGCGAGTTCTGGCGCCGCTCGGGCGGACGGCCGACCGGCTGGGTCCCGTCCTTCGCTTTGCGCAGGTTCGATTCGGCGGGCAATGTGGCAGCCACGAGGGGCCTCCGGAAGATGGATGAATGCCGCCGGCCGACAGTCGGCGCGGCGGCAACGATCACGCGAGGCGCGCGATTACTTGAAGGCGACGGTCTTGCCGCTGGAGTCCTTCACTTCAGCCCACTGCTTGCGGATCAGGCTCTTGACCGAGTCCGGCAGCGAGACGTAGTCGAGTTCCGCGGCGGCCTTGTCGCCGTTGGTGAACGCCCAGTCGAAGAACTTCATGACGGCGGCGCCCTGGGCCGGCTTCTCCTGCGTCTTGTGCAGCAGGACGAAGGTCGCGCCGGTGATGGGCCAGGAGTCCTTGCCCGGCTCGTCGGTCAGCACCTGGTAGAAGGTCTTGGACCAGTCGGCGCCCGCGGCGGCGGCCTTGAAGGTCGCGTCGTCCGGCGACACGAAGGCGCCCGCCTGGTTCTTCATCTGGACGTAGTCCATCTTGTTCTGCTTGGCGTAGGCGTACTCGACGTAGCCGATCGAGTTCTTCAGCTGCAGCACGTACTGCGCCACGCCTTCGTTGCCCTTGCCGCCGACGCCGTTGGCCGGCCAGTTCACGGCGGTGCCTTCACCGACCTTCGCCTTCCAGTCCGCGTTCACCTTGGACAGGTAGTTCGTGAAGATGAAGCTGGTACCCGAGCCGTCGGCGCGGTGCACGGTCGCGATGGCGGCGTCCGGCAGCGTCACGCCCGGGTTCAGGGCGGTGATCTCCGGCGAGTTCCACTTCGTGACCTTGCCGGCGTAGATGTCGGCGAGGACGGTGCCCGTCAGCTTCAGCTGGCCCGGCTTCACGCCGTCCAGGTGCACGACCGGCACGACGCCGCCCATGCAGGTCGGGAACTGGACGAGGCCGGACTGGGCCAGCTCGTCGTCCTTCAGCGGCATGTCGGACGCGCCGAAGTCGACCGTCTTGGCCTTGATCTGCTTGATGCCGGCGCCCGAGCCGACCGACTGGTAGTTGACGTGGTTGCTCGAAGCCTTCGCGTAGGCCTCGGCCCACTTCGAATAGATGGGAGCGGCGAACGAGGAACCCGCGCCGGTCACGTCCTCGGCTTGAGCGACGAAGGACGTCGCGCCGAGGGCGGCGGCGACGGCGACCAGGCGAATCGGATGGAAGGTCATGATCCAGGGCCTTTCGAGGGCAGTTTAATGAGACCGCGCCAATGTAGAAGCCCCTTGTGACAAGTGGATGACAGCTCGACGACGCGCAGCGCTCGATCCGCTCCCGGCGCCCCCTCGCGGGCGGCCGGTCGAGCCGCGAACCCGCCTCCGACCTCGCCGGAAACGAATATGACAGTCGTCACGACCGGGTGTCATATCCGTCACGAAATTGTCATTCGAGCTTTGCGGCCTCGGCAAGACGCTCCGCGCAGCGCCGCGCGAGCGCCCCGTCGCGAGCCTCCACCATCACCCGCAACACCGGTTCGGTGCCGGAAGCACGGATGAGCACCCGGCCGTCGTGGCCGAGCTCGCGCTCCACCTCGGCCTTGCCCGCGACCAGCGCGGCGTTGTCCTGCCAGTCGCGCCGCGCGGCCAGCCGGACGTTGATGAGCACCTGCGGAAACAGGGTGACGCCCTCCAGCAGTTCGGCCAGCGAACGCCCGCCTCGCCGTATCGCCTGGAGCACCTGCAGCGCGCTGATGATCCCGTCTCCCGTCGTGTGGCGGTCGAGCACGAGCAGGTGGCCGGAGTTCTCACCGCCCAGCTGCCAACCGCGGCCGAGCAGTTCCTCCAGCACGTACCGGTCACCCACCTTCGCCCGGACGAGCGGGACGCCGCGGCCGAGCAAGGCCTGCTCGACCGCCATGTTGGTCATCAGGGTGCCGACCACGCCCGGCACCGGCTCGCCGCGGCCGAGGCGGTCGGCGACGACGGCGTACAGCAGTTCGTCGCCGTCGAAGCAGCGGCCGCTGGCATCGACCATCTGCAGCCGGTCGGCATCGCCGTCGAGCGCGACTCCGTAGTCCGCGCGGTGCTCGGCCACGGCGCGTTGCAGCGCCTGGGGCGCCGTCGCCCCGACGCCCGCGTTGATGTTGAAGCCGTCCGGCTCGCAACCGATCGTCACGACCTCGGCACCGAGCTCGTGGAAGACGCTGGGCGCGACCTGGTAGGCGGCGCCGTGAGCCGCATCGACGACGATCCGGAGGCCCTTGAGCGACAGGTCGGAGGCAAAAGTGCTCTTGCAGAACTCGAGGTAGCGCCCCGCCGCGTCATTGATCCGGCGCGCCTTGCCGAGGGCCGCCGAGTCGACCCACTGCGGCGCTTCCTCGAGCGCGGCCTCGACGTCGAGCTCCCACTGGTCGGGCAGCTTCTCGCCCGACGCGGAGAAGAACTTGACGCCGTTGTCGCCGAACGGGTTGTGCGAGGCGCTGATGACGACGCCCAGGTCCAGCCGGAGGGCGCGCGTCAGGTAGGCGACGCCCGGCGTCGGCAGCGGGCCCGTGAGCAGCACGTCGACGCCGGCCGAGGCGAAGCCCGCCTCCAGCGCCGACTCGATCATGTAGCCGGAGACGCGGGTGTCCTTGCCGATCAGCACCGTGGCCCGTGGAGCGTTGCGTCGCAGCACGCGCCCGACCGCGTGGCCGAGGCGCAGCATGAAATCGGCCGTGATGGGGGCCGTGCCGACCGTGCCGCGGATGCCGTCGGTGCCGAAGTGGGTTCTGCTCATGGTTGTCGTCGTACGTTGCAGGGAGGTGCCGCACGCATGCGCGGCGGCGTCGTGATCGGGAAGCGGCCGGTCAGCCGGCGGACAGCGCCTGCCAGACGCGCAGGGCGTCCACGGTCTGGGCGACGTCATGCACGCGCACGATGGCCGCGCCGGCAGCGACGGCGGCGATGGCCGCGGCGACGCTGGCGGCCACCCGGTCGCCGACCGGCCGGCCGGTGAGCGCGCCCAGCGTGGACTTGCGCGACCAGCCCAGCAGCAGCGGGTGCCCCAGCGCCAGCAACTCGCGCTGTCGCCGCCCCAAGGCCAGATTGTGCGCCTGCGTCTTGCCGAAGCCGATCCCAGGATCGAGCGTGATCCGATCGGCGGCGATCCCGGCGGCCAGCGCGGCATCGCGGCGCGCAGCCAGGAAGCGCGCGACCTCGCCGACGACGTCGTCGTCCACGTAGTGCGGCGCGACCTGCATCGTGCCCGGTTCGCCTTGCATGTGCATCAGGCAGACGCCGGCGCTCGGATGGCCGGCCGCGACCCCCAGCGCGCCCGGCGCCTGCAGCGCCCGCACGTCGTTGAGGATGTCGACGCCCAACTCGAGCGCGGCCTGCATCACCGCCGGGTCGGCCGTGTCGACCGACACCGGCACACCCAGCGTCACGGCGTGCCGCAGCACCGGAAGAACGCGGCCGAGCTGCTCGGCGGTATCGGGCAGGCGTGCACCCGGACGCGTGGATTCGCCGCCGATGTCGAGGATGTCCACCCCTTCCTCGAGCAGCCGGTCGCAGTGGGCGCAGGCGGCGTCGGCCTGCGCGTAGCGGCCGCCGTCCGAGAAGGAATCGGGCGTCACGTTGACGATGCCCATCACGCGCGGCCGGTCCAGCGCGATGCGGAAGCGGCCGGCCTGCCAGGCGCGGATGGCCGGCGGGCCGGCCGGGGGATCGGCCTGGACGGGAAGCGAGGACATGCGCTGGACGGGAGAAGCGAAGCGACGCGAGCAAGCGGCCGTCCGGAGCCCGCGCCCGCCAAGCCCGCCGAAAACGGGCAACGGGGCGCGAGGCCCCGTTCGTCTGGCGTGCCGCGACGCGGCGGTGGCGAAGCTCCGGCCGACCTCAGGCCGTGGCGGGCGCGCCGTCCGGATTCAGCGGCGGCGGGTTGCTGCCGCCGGAGCGGTTGATCGACGGCGTCCAGTCCTTCGGCGGACGCGGCTCGCGGCCGGCCATGATGTCGTCCAGCTGCTCGCGGTAGATCGTCTCCCACTCCAGCAGCGCCTTGGCGATCGCCTCGACCTTGTCGCGCTCCGTCTCGATGAGGGTGCGCGCGAGGTTGTACTGGCCGTCCAGGATGCGGCGGATCTCGGCATCCACCTTCTGCATCGTCGCCTCGCTCATGTTGGTCTGGCGGGTGACCGAGCGGCCGAGGAAGACCTCGCCCTCGTTCTCCGCGTAGACCATCGGGCCGAGCGATTCCGACATGCCGTATTTCATGACCATGTCGCGGGCGAGCTGGGTGGCGCGCTGGAAGTCGTTCGACGCGCCGACCGTCTGCTGGTTCATGAACACTTCCTCGGCGATCCGACCGGCGTACAGCGCGGCGATGTTCGCCAGCATGTACTCCTTGTCGGGGGCGTGGTTGTCCTTCTCCGGCAGGTAGAACGCGACGCCCAGGGCGCGGCCGCGCGGGATGATCGTCACCTTGTGCACGGGGTCGTGCTTGGGCAGCTTGAGCATCACGAAGGCGTGGCCGGCCTCGTGGTATGCAGTGTTCTTCAGCTCTTCCGGATCGATCACCGCGCTGCGGCGCTCGGCGCCCATGAAGATCTTGTCCTTGGCGCGCTCGAAGTCGATCATCTCGACCGTGCGGGCGCTGCGGCGGGCGGCCATCAGCGCCGCCTCGTTGACCAGGTTGGCGAGGTCGGCGCCGGACATGCCCGGCGTCCCGCGCGCGATCACGTTGGCGTTCACGTCCGTGCCGATCGGCACCTTGCGCATGTGGACGTTGAGGATCTGCTCGCGGCCGCGGATGTCCGGCAGCGTGACGTAGACCTGGCGGTCGAAGCGGCCCGGGCGCAGCAGCGCCGGATCGAGGATGTCCGGACGGTTGGTCGCGGCCATCACGATGACGCCCAGGTTGGTCTCGAAGCCGTCCATCTCGACGAGCATCTGGTTGAGCGTCTGCTCGCGCTCGTCGTTGCCGCCGCCCAGGCCTGCGCCGCGGTGGCGGCCGACGGCGTCGAGCTCGTCGACGAAGATGATGCAGGGCGCGCTCTTCTTGGCCTGCTCGAACATGTCGCGGACGCGGGCCGCGCCGACGCCGACGAACATCTCGACGAAGTCGGAGCCGGAGATCGAGAAGAACGGCACCTTCGCCTCGCCGGCGATGGCCTTGGCGAGCAGCGTCTTGCCGGTGCCCGGGGGGCCGACCATCAGCACGCCGCGCGGGATGCGACCGCCGAGCTTCTGGAACTTCTGCGGATCGCGCAGGAAGTCGACCAGCTCCTTGACCTCTTCCTTGGCCTCGTCGCAGCCGGCGACATCGGCGAAGGTGATGGAGTTGTTCGCCTCGTCGAGCATGCGCGCCTTGCTCTTGCCGAAGCTGAAGGCGCCGCCCTTGCCGCCGCCCTGCATCTGGCGCATGAAGTACACCCAGACGCCGATCAGCAGCAGCATCGGCGCCCACGACAGCAGCAGGCTGGTGAGCAGCGAGGGCTCGTCGCGCGGCGTGATCTCGAACTTCACGCCGTTGGCCAGCAGGTCGCCGACCAGCCCGCGGTCGAGCAGGCTGCTGCCGACCACGTGCTTCTTGCTGCCGCCGTCGCTCGGGGTCGCGACGATGTCGATCGTGGTGCCGCTCTCGGTGATCACCGCGCTCGAGATGCGCTTGTTATGGACGTCGTCCAGGAACTCCGAGTAGGACTCCTTGATCCCTTGGCTCGAGCCATGGTCGAACGATTTGAAGACCGTGAACAGCACCAGCGCGATGACCAGCCAGATCGCGATCTTCGAAAACCATTGATTGTTCACCGCGGCTCCTTCTTACAAAAATGCCACTTCCCACGGCACATGGGGCCGATTCTAGGCCAGTCAATACCGTCCCAACCCGATTGCTGGGGCGGGATAGGCGGCCAATCGCCCGATTTCCCGGGTGAATCGTCGGGCACGGGGCAGTTTCGGCTCCCGCCGCGCGTCAGGCGGGCTTTGCCGGCGCGCTCTTCAGGCCGAAACCGACGATGAAGGTCTCCGCGGACCGGTCCCGCGACGCCTTGGGCTTGATCGCCTTGACGACTCGGAAGTTCGCCTTGTAGATCTCCATCAACTGACTGTAGCCGCTTCCGTGAAACACCTTGGTCACGAGGGCTCCCTCGGGTTTGAGGTGGTGGATGGCGAAGTCGATCGCCAGCTCGACCAGGTGGCTGACGCGCGCGGCGTCGGTGTCGGCGACGCCCGAGAGGTTGGGCGCCATGTCCGAGACGACGACGTCCACCGGCTGGCCGCCGACCAGCGCCTGCAACTGCGCGAGGACGGCATCCTCGCGGAAGTCGCCCTGCAGGAAGTCCACGCCCTCGATCGGCTCCATCGGCAGGATGTCCAGGGCGACGATGCGCCCGTTGAGCGCGCCGACCGCCGCCCCGCCCGCCCCGGCCGACTTTGGCGCGAAGCGGCGCCGCAGGTACTGGCTCCACGCGCCGGGCGCGGAGCCGAGGTCGACCACCAGCTGGCCGGGCCGGAACAGCTTGAACTGCTCGTCGATCTCCTGCAGCTTGTAGGCCGCGCGGGCGCGGTAGCCGTCCTTCTGGGCGGCCTTCACGTAGGGGTCGTGGACGTGGTCGTTGAGCCACGCCTTGTTGACCTTCTTGCTTTTCGTGTTCGTCTTCATGGATGTTGGGATAATAGGCGATGCCCCTGATCGAACTGACTCCCGCCGAACGCAAGGAAAAGCGCGGCGAAGCCCATCACCTGGATCCGGTCGTCATGATCGGCGCCGATGGCCTGACCGCCCCCGTCCTCAAGGAGGCCGAGGCGGCGATCAAGGCGCACGGCCTCATCAAGGTGCGCGTCTTCTCCGACGACCGCGCCGCCCGCGAGGCCCTGCTGCTGGAACTCGCCGACAAGCTCGACGCCGCGCCCGTGCAGCACATCGGCAAGCTGCTGGTGCTCTGGCGGCCGGTCGAGGCGTCGGCGCCCGCGCCGTCGGAGGACCGCGGCGCCGCGCCGCGCGTCGTCAAGATCCTGAAGTTCGGCAAGCGTCCCGGCCAGCGGCCCGAGCTGAAGCGCGTCAGGGTGCTGGGCAACCAGCGGGTGACCGCGGGCGGGCAGGTCAAGCGCGCGAAGAAGCGCGTGACGAGCATCAAGAAGAAGGTCGACTGACCCGGCCCGGCGGCCGCGCCGCGATGGCCAGTCTGCCAATCAATCCCGGCGCAGCGCCTTCCACGCCAGCGCCAGCACCATCAGCCCCTTGGCGGCGAAGAACCCGAGGCTCACGAGGTGCAGCTGGCCGAAGCTGAGCGCCGTCGCCCGGCCCGCGCGCGCCTCCTCCATCAACGGCTGCAGGCCGTAGAAGCCGGCCACCGTGCAGAAGATCGCACCGAGCGCGAGCATCATCCCGGAGGTGAACTGGCTCGCGCCGGTCGCCTCGTGCGCGTCGACGCCGGCGCGCCGCTCGGCGATCAGCACCAGCACCCCGAGCGCGAGGCTCAGCATGGCCTCGCGCTCGAAGACGACCCGCGCGAGCTGCCCCGCGGCGGCGCGATCCAGCGCCGCGAAGGCCGAGGGCATCGCCACGCCCGCGATCGCCGCCAGCACGCCCAGCCAGACGCCCGGGACGAAGCGGCGCAGCAGCTCGGGAAGCGGCATCGACGCGGCCACGCGGCGAGGGATCAGATGTACTTGACCGCGACGATCTCGTAGTTCTTCACGCCACCGGGCGCCTGGACGGCCGCGGTGTCGCCGGCCTCCTTGCCGATCATCGCGCGCGCGATCGGCGAGCCCACCGAGATCATGCCTTCCTTCAGGTCGGCTTCGTCCTCGCCGACGATCTGGTAGGTGACCTCCTGGCCCGATTCCTCGTCCTCGAGGACGACCGTCGCGCCGAAGACCACGCGCCCGCCGCCGTCGACCTCGGAAGGATCGATGACCTGCGCCGCGGCCAGCTTGCCCTCGATCTCGAGGATGCGGCCCTCGATGAAGCCCTGCTTGTCCTTGGCCGCCTCGTACTCGGCGTTCTCGGACAGGTCGCCCTGCGCGCGCGCCTCCGCGATCGCCTGGATGACGGCGTGGCGCTCCACGGTCTTGAGGCGGTGCAGCTCTTCCTTCAGTTTCTCGGCGCCGCGGCGGGTCAGGGGAATCGTGGCCATGTCGTTGACTCGGGTGAAAAAGCAAACCGCCGCCCCGGCAGTGGATGCTCCACTGGCGGGCGGCGGCCCTGGTTGTCAGGCGGGAGTGTAGTCCAAGTTTCGACGGGGGCAAGCCGGACGCCCACCCCCGCCGGGACGCTCACTGGAGCTCGGCGTGCAGCTCCTGCAGCGAGACCACGGTGATGTCGTCGCCGTGCTTGAGCGCCTCGGTCGCGGCCTCGCAGCCGGCCATCGTCGTGTAGTACGTGACGCGGTTGGCGATGGCGGCCGTGCGGATGTAGCGCGAATCGGCGATCGCCGTGCGCGTCTCGTCGACCGTCGTGAACACCAGCTGCACCTCGCCCGCCTTGATCATGTCGGCGATGTGCGGGCGGCCGTCCTTGACCTTGTTGACCAGGCGCACCGGAATGCCGGCCTCGGCGATGGCCGCGGCGGTGCCCTTGGTGGCCGAGATCGTGAAGCCCAGGTTGACCAGGTCGCTCGCCACCTTGACCGTGCGCGCCTTGTCGGCGTTCTTCACGGTCAGGACGACGTTGCCCTTGGTCGGCAGGCGCGAGCCGGCGCCGAGCTGGCTCTTGAGCATCGCCTCCGCGAAGGTGCGGCCGACGCCCATCACCTCGCCGGTGGAGCGCATCTCGGGCCCCAGCACCGGGTCGACGCCGGGGAACTTGTTGAACGGGAAGACCGCTTCCTTCACGGTGAAGTACGGCGGCACCGTCTCGACCGGCGGCTTGCCGCCCAGGCCCTTCTGGTCGGCGAGCTTCGTGCCCGCCATGCAGCGGGCGGCGATCTTGGCCAGCGACTGGCCGGTCGCCTTCGAGACGTAGGGCACCGTGCGCGAGGCGCGCGGGTTGACCTCCAGCACGTAGACCACGGCCTCGTCGCCCTCGCCCTGGATCGCGAACTGCACGTTCATCAGGCCGACGACCTTCAGCGCGCGGGCCATCAGCGCCGTCTGGCGGCGCAGCTCGTCCTGCAGCGCCGGCGACAGCGAGTACGGCGGCAGCGAGCACGCCGAGTCGCCCGAGTGCACGCCGGCCTGCTCGATGTGCTCCATGATGCCGCCGATCATGACGTCGGCGCCGTCGCTGATGCAGTCGACGTCGACCTCGATCGCGTCGTCGAGGAAGCGATCGAGCAGCACGGGCGACTTCTCGCTGACCTTGACGGCCTCGCGCATGTAGCGCTCGAGGTCCTTGTCGCCGTGCACGATCTCCATCGCGCGGCCGCCCAGCACGTAGCTCGGGCGCACCACCAGCGGATAACCGATCTCCTGCGCCAGCTGCAGCGCGGCCTCTTCCGTGCGCGCGGTGCGGTTGGGCGGCTGCTTCAGGCCGAGCGTGTGCAGCAGCTGCTGGAAGCGCTCACGGTCTTCGGCGATGTCGATCGAGTCGGGCGTCGTGCCGATGATGGGCACGCCGTTGGCCTCGAGGTCCAGCGCCAGCTTCAGCGGCGTCTGGCCGCCGTACTGCACGATCACGCCGTGCGGCTTCTCGATCGCGACGATCTCCAGCACGTCCTCGAGCGTCACCGGCTCGAAGTACAGGCGGTCGGAGGTGTCGTAGTCGGTGGACACGGTCTCCGGGTTGCAGTTGACCATGATGGTCTCATAGCCGTCCTCGCGCATCGCGAGCGCAGCGTGCACGCAGCAGTAGTCGAACTCGATGCCCTGGCCGATCCGGTTCGGGCCGCCGCCCAGCACCATGATCTTCTTGCGGTTCGAGGGCGCGGCCTCGCACTCGCCGTCCTCGGTCTCGTAGGCCGAGTACATGTAGGCGGTCTGGGTCGCGAACTCCGCGGCGCAGGTGTCCACGCGCTTGTAGACCGGGCGCACGCCGAGCGCCTGGCGGGCGCGGCGCACGTCGTGCTGGTTGGACTTCAGCAGCGTGCCCAGGCGCTTGTCGGAGAAGCCCTTCTGCTTGACCCAGCGCAGCTCCGCCGCGGTGAGCGACTCGAGCGTGCGGCCGCGCAGCTGGCCCTCGACCTTCACGAGGTCCTCGATCTGCGCGAGGAACCAGGGGTCGATCGCCGTCTGCTCGTGCACCTCGTCCAGCGTCATGCCGATGCGGAAGGCGTCGCCGACGAACAGGATGCGCTCCGGGCCGGCGTTGGCGATCTGCTCGACGATCTCCTCGCGGTCGGCCTCGCGGCAGGCGGTGCGCTCGGTCAGGCCGTCGATGCCGGTCTCCAGGCCGCGCAGCGCCTTCTGGAAGCTTTCCTGGAACGTGCGGCCCATCGCCATCACCTCGCCCACCGACTTCATCTGCGTCGTCAGGTGCGGGTCGGCCTCGCGGAACTTCTCGAACGCAAAGCGCGGGATCTTGGTGACGACGTAGTCGATCGAGGGCTCGAAGGACGCCGGCGTCGCGCCGCCCGTGATGTCGTTGCGCAGCTCGTCGAGCGTGTAGCCCACCGCGAGCTTGGCGGCGATCTTGGCGATCGGGAAGCCGGTCGCCTTGGAGGCCAGGGCCGAGGAGCGCGACACGCGCGGGTTCATCTCGATGACGACCATGCGGCCGTCGGCCGGGTTGATCGAGAACTGCACGTTGGAGCCGCCGGTGTCCACGCCGATCTCGCGCAGGATCGCCACCGAGGCGTTGCGCATCAGCTGGTATTCCTTGTCGGTGAGCGTCTGCGCCGGCGCGACCGTGATCGAGTCGCCCGTGTGGATGCCCATCGGGTCGAGGTTCTCGATCGAGCAGATGATGATGCAGTTGTCCGCCTTGTCGCGGACGACCTCCATCTCGTACTCCTTCCAGCCGATGAGCGATTCCTCGATCAGCAGCTCGTTGGTCGGCGAGAGGTCGATGCCGCGCTTGCAGATCTCCTCGAATTCCTCCGGGTTGTAGGCGATGCCGCCGCCCGTGCCGCCCAGCGTGAACGACGGACGGATCACCATCGGGAAGCCCGTGCCGCCGATCTCGGCCGCGATCGACTTCTGGACGGCCCAGGCCTCCTCCATCGAGTGCGCGATGCCGGACTTCGCCGAGCCCAGGCCGATCTTGGTCATCGCGTCCTTGAACTTCAGGCGATCCTCGGCCTTCTCGATCGCATGCTCGTTGGCGCCGATCATCTCGACGCCGTATTTCGCGAGCACGCCGTGGCGGTGCAGGTCGAGCGCGCAGTTCAGCGCGGTCTGGCCGCCCATCGTGGGCAGGATCGCGTCCGGGCGCTCCTTGGCGATGATCTTCTCGACCACCTGCCAGGTGATGGGCTCGATGTACGTCACGTCCGCCGTGTTCGGATCGGTCATGATCGTCGCCGGGTTGGAGTTGACCAGGATGACCTTGAAGCCTTCCTCGCGCAACGCCTTGCAGGCCTGCGCGCCCGAGTAGTCGAACTCGCACGCCTGGCCGATGATGATCGGGCCGGCGCCGATGATGAGGATGGACTGGATGTCTAGGCGCTTAGGCATTCGGGGACTTCTTCCGGGACTGCGCTTCGGCCATCAGCGAGGTGAAGCGATCGAACAGGTAGGCGATGTCGTGCGGGCCGGGCGAGGCTTCCGGGTGGCCCTGGAAGCAGAACGCCGGCTTGTCGGTGCGCGCGAGACCCTGCAGCGTGCCGTCGAACAGCGAGACGTGCGTCGGCACGAGGTTGGCGGGCAGCGTGGCGGGGTCGACGGCGAAGCCGTGGTTCTGGCTCGTGATCGAGACGCGGCCGGTCGCGTTCTCCTTGACAGGGTGGTTCGCGCCGTGGTGGCCGAACTTCATCTTGAAGGTCTTCGCGCCGGCGGCGAGCGCCATGATCTGGTGGCCCAGGCAGATGCCGAAGGTCGGCAGGCCGGACTCGACGATCGTGCGCGTGGCCGCGATCGCGTAGTCGCAGGGCTCGGGATCGCCAGGGCCGTTCGAGAGGAACACGCCGTCCGGATTAAGCGCCAGCACCTCGGCCGCGGGCGTCTTCGCGGGCACGACCGTGATGCGGCAGCCGCGCTCGGCCAGCATGCGCAGGATGTTGAACTTGACGCCGTAGTCGTAGGCGACGACGTGGAAGCGCGGCGACTGCAGCGTGCCGTAGCCGCTGCCGAGCTTCCACTCGGTCTGCGTCCACTCGTAGCGCTCGGTGCAGCTGACGACCTGGGCGAGGTCGAGGCCGGCCATGTTCTCGCCGGCGCGTGCTCGCGCGATCGCGTCGGCGCGGTCGGCGTCGGTCACCGCGTGCCCGGCCGGGAACGCGACGATGCAGCCGTTCTGGGCGCCGTTCGTGCGCAGCAGGCGCGTGAGCTTGCGCGTGTCGATGCCGGCGATCGCGACGGTGCCCTCGCGCGCGAGGTACTCGTCGAGCGACAGCGAGGCGCGGAAGTTGGAGCGTCGCAGCGGCAGATCCTTGATGATCAGCCCGGCGGCATGGACCTTCGACGCCTCGACGTCCTCCCCGCTGACCCCGTAGCTGCCGATGTGCGGATACGTGAGCGTCACGATCTGCTTGCAGTAGCTCGGGTCGGTGAGGATTTCCTGGTAGCCAGTCAGCGCGGTGTTGAAGACCACTTCGCCGACCGTATGGCCGGGCGCGCCGATCGAGGTGCCGGAGAAGACCGTGCCGTCTGCGAGTGCAAGGATTGCGGGGGGCAGGACAGGCAGCAAAGGGAACTCCGGAGTAGCTGTTGCCCAGTTCGCGAGGCCCCGTGCGCGCGCGGCCGCCGGGCGGGCCGGCAGGCGTTGCGTGGGGAGTCCGATTGCGGTAGACGTAGCCGGAGTTTTGGCGCAGGGGTTCAGGCTGCGCGGCGGTGATCTCGGAGGTCTGGGCTGATTGCGGGTAAACCTGTAAATTGTAGCCTGCACCGGCGTGCTTGTCACCCCCTTGTCATCGGCGAGCGCGTCGCCAGATGGGTGGCCTGGGGCGCCGCGGAACTTACAATGGTCCGGCGCCGTCGAACGCGACGGGGATCGCCCCGAACATTCCTGGAGAGTGAACACATCATGGAACGCAACGTGCAACGCCTGCAAACCCTGAACGGCGGCAACGTCTACGGGTTCGACCAGCACCGCGTGCTGCGCAACACGTACTGGCTGCTCGCGCTGTCGATGATCCCGACCGTGGCCGGCGCATGGCTCGGCCTGGCCACCGGCTTCACCCGCATGATGGCCCCGGGCCTGTCGCTGGTGCTGTTCATGGTCGGCGCCTACGGCCTGATGGCCCTGGTGCACGCCTGGCGCAACTCGTCCAAGGGCGTGGTGGCCATGCTCGGCTTCACGTTCTTCATGGGCCTGATGCTGTCGCGCCTGCTCGGCTTCGCGCTCGGCTTCGCCAATGGCAGCGCGCTGATCATGACCGCTTTCGGCGGCACGGCCGGCGTGTTCTTCGGCATGGCCACGCTGGCGACGGTCGTCAAGCGCGACCTGTCGGCGCTGTCGCGCTTCCTGTTCGTGGGGATCATGATCGCGATCGTCGCGAGCCTGGTGAACTTCTTCGTGCAGTCCACGGCCGCGTTCCTCGCGATCTCGGTCGCCGTGACGGCGATCAGCTCGCTGTTCATCCTGGTCGACGTCAAGCGCGTGATCGACGGCGGCGAGGACAACTACATCACGGCCGCGCTGTCGATCTACATCGACCTGTACAACGTGTTCCAGAACCTGCTGATGCTGCTGACGATCTTCACCGGCGATCGCCGCTGATCGGCTGGCCAGCGAACGAAAGGCGCCCGCGGGCGCCTTTTTTCATGGCCGGCGGATCGCGCGGCGTCAGCGCGCGCGCAGCCGGCGGCCCAGCAGAGCGACCGCGGCGAGCCCGGCCACGAGCAGCGATCGCGGCGCCGGCTCGGGCACGGCGGCCGCGGGCTCGAAGGTCGCGATGCTCGACGCGCCGAGCTCGGCGAGCGCGTTCTCGTCGAACGTGGTGGCGGTCGAGCGCAACAGCAGGAAGTAGCTCTCGCTGCCGGGCCCGAACGCCGACGGGTCGAAATCCCAGGTCAGCGAGGTCGGCGTCGCCCACGCGTCCGTCGGCGCCATGGTGCCAAGGCCGTCGATCCGGTAGTCGGCATCGAAGGCGGCGCCGGTGCCGAAGTCGGCGAGCGTCAGGCCCGCGATCGTCAGCGACGTGGGCACGTAGCTCGGGTAGGAAGCGAAGTCGACGTCGACCTTCCAGTAGAAGTCGAGCGTGCCCGTGCCGGTCTCGCGCACGACGCGCGACTGCAGCTCGCCGGTCGCGCCGGGGAAGCCGTACTGCGGGTCGTCGGCCGAGACCCAACCGGTGACGACGTCCTCGACCACCGTGCCCGCGAGCGCCGGATCGGCGGCCTCGGTGGTGCCGGGCTGGACGGTCGGGCCGGGGCCGGGCGCGACGGGGACGGCGCGGGCATCGAGCGCGCACAGCAGCGCCAGGAGCGTCGCGGATGCCAGCGCGGCGCGACGGAAGGCAGGACGTGCGTTCGCGCGCGGCCGCCGCTCAGCCCGGATCCGGGCTCCCGGACGGGCCTTCGGCGAGCCGCGCCGCGGACGCGCGGTCCACGAAGATCCAGTCGTTGGCCGCGTTGCGCAGGAACAGGCCGTCGAGCGCGAGCATCTTCGCGGCCATCTCGAGCGCGCGCTCCCACGGCATGCCACCGAAGCTGGGACGCAGGTCCGGATGCCGCCGTGAGCACACGGCATCGACGCCGCGCCGGCCCGCCGCCTCGAAGGTCGCGACCTGCGCGGGCGCGCCACCCTGCCCGGGCGTCGCGTTGAAATAGACCGTGCGGCCGCGCATCGCCCGCAGCAGGCGGTCGTGGGCCGCCGACGTCCCGATGCGCGAGGCATCGCGGACGAGGGTCTCGAGCTCGGCGTCGTCCATGGCAGCCGCCACGTCAGTTCGTGCCCGAGGCGCGGCGGCGCAGCTCGGTGCGCGAGACCGGCACGTCGGACGGCGCACCTTCCTCGGGCGGCGCGGCCTCGCCGAGGCGGGCCAGGATGTGCGGCTTGTCCATCGCCACCCAGCGATCCTCGAGGTTGCTCAGCACCAGGCCCTGCGCATCCGGCATGCGTGCGACCATCTCGAGCGCGCGCTCCCATGGCATGCCGCCAAACTTCTCCTGCCTGAGGCGCGGATGCTCGCGCGACGAGAACAGCGGCAGCGCCCGCAGGCCCGGCCCCACCGCGACCAGCGGCGTGCGCATCTCCTCGCCCGGACTCAGGTTGAAGAACACCTCTTTGCCGCGAAGGCGCTCCAGCAGACGCGCACGGGCTGCCGGCATGTTGGCCTGCGCCGCGTCGGCGATAGCGCGTTCGATGTCGGGATCGGTCACGGCGTGTCAGCGGCGTCTTCGCCCGCCTCGTCCTGGGCGTCGCCGCCCACCGCCTCGTCGAAGACCGGCGCCGCGGCGCGCGGCTGCCAGTCGGGATCCCAGTCGAACACGGCCATGCTCTCGACGTGCGCCGTGTGCGGGAACATGTTGACCGCCCCGGCCGCGACACAGCGATAGCCGGCCTGGTGCACGAGCAGCCCGGCGTCGCGCGCGAGCGTCGCGGGGTTGCAGCTGACGTAGACGATGCGCCGGGGCGCCGTCCAGCCCGCGCGCGGGGCGGCCTTGAGTTCCGCCAGCGCCTTGGCGAGCGCGAACGCGCCCTCGCGCGGGGGGTCGACCAGCCACTTGTCGACGGTGCCCAGCGCGACCAGGTCGTCGGGCACGAGCTCGAACAGGTTGCGGGCATCGAAGCGCGTGCGCGCGTCCAGGCCGTTGACCCTGGCGTTCGCCAGCGCGCGCTCGACCAGCGTCTGGCTGCCCTCGATGCCCAGCACGGACCTCGCCTGCGTGGCCAGCGGCAGCGTGAAGTTGCCCAGGCCGCAGAACCAGTCGATGACGTCCTCGTGCGACTGAACGTCCAGCAGCCGCAGCGCACGGCCGACCAGCACCGTGTTGATCTGGTGGTTGACCTGGGTGAAGTCGGTCGGCCTGAACGGCATGCGCACGCCGAACTCGGGCAGCAGGTAGGCGAGCTCGGGCCCGTCCTCGTCGATACGGTGGATGGTATCCGGCCCCTTGGGCTGCAACCACCACTGCACGGCGTGCTCCGCGCCGAACGCGCGCAGTTCGCCGAGGTCGTGCTCCGACAGCGGATCGAGGTGGCGCAGCACCAGCGCCGTCACCTGGTCGCCGATCGCGACCTCGATCTGCGGCAGCCGGTCGCGCGCCTGCATGCGGCCGACGAGCTCGCGCAGCGGCAGCAGCATGTCGGAGATGCGGCGCGGCAGGACGTGGCACTCGCGGATGTCGGCGACGTAGCTGGACTTGCGTTCGTGGAAGCCGACCAGCACCGTGCCCTTCTTGGCGACGTGACGGACCGACAGGCGCGCGCGCAGCCGGTAGCCCCAGGCCGGGCCCTCGATCGGCCGCAGCACGATCTCGGGGCGCACCTTGCCGAGGTGCCAGAGGTTGTCCTCGAGCACGCGCTGCTTCATCGCCACCTGCGCGGCCGGCCCGAGGTGCTGCATCTTGCAGCCGCCGCACGCTCCGGCATGCAGGCCGAAGTGCGGGCAGCGCGGCTTCACGCGTTGCGCGCTCTCGCGCCGCAGCGCGACGAGCTCGGCCTGCTCCCACTGCTTCTTGCGGCGCACGACATGCACGCGCGCCTCCTCGCCCGGCAGCGCGCCGTCGATGAAGACGACCTTGCCCTCGCTGTTGTGGGCGATGCCCTGCGCCTCGAGGTCGATGCGCAGGACCTTCAGCCATTCGGAATCGGTCACGCCGGGCGCGGGTTCGGCGCGGCGGTGGTTGCGTCCGCGGCGCTCCTTCTTGCCGCCGGCGGTCGGTTGGTCGGTACTCATCCCCGAATTATCGACGCCCGGACGACGACGGCCCCGACACCGGTGGATGTCGGGGCCGCCGTGGCCGGTCGCGCGCCGGGATCAGTGCGTCGCGAGGCGGAACACGCTCACGTCGCTCACGAGGCGCTGCACCTGCGAGCGCATCGAGTCGGCCGCCGACGCCACCTGCTCGACCAGCGCGGCGTTCTGCTGCGTGACCTGGTCCATCTCGCTGACGGCGCTGTTGACGAGGTCGATGCCCGCGCTCTGCTCCACGGTGGCGGAGGTGATCTCCGAGACGATGCCCGCCACGTGCTGCACGGACTGCACGATCTGCGCGATGGTGCCGGCGGCGACGTCGACCAGGTGCGTGCCCTCGTCCACCTTCTCGACCGACTCGGCGATCAGCGACTTGATCTCCTTGGCGGCCGTGGCGCTGCGCTGGGCCAGCGTGCGCACCTCGGTGGCGACGACCGCGAAGCCGCGCCCCTGCTCGCCGGCGCGCGCGGCCTCGACCGCCGCGTTCAGCGCGAGGATGTTGGTCTGGAAAGCGATGCCGTCGATGACGCTGATGATGTCGGCGATCTTCTTCGACGACGAGGCGATGTCGCCCATCGTGCGCACGACCTTGCTCACGGCCTCGCCGCCCTGCTGCGCCTTGTCGGCGGCCTCGGTGGACAGCTGGCGCGCGTGGGTCGAGTTGCTCGCGCTCATCTTCACGGTGCTGGAGAGCTCGTCCATCGAGGAAGCCGTCTGCTGGATGCTCGCGGCCTGGCGCTCGGTGCGGTTCGAGAGGTCGGCGTTGCCGGAGGCGATCTCGGTGGCGGCGCCGGCAAGGCTGTCGCTGCCGTTGCGCACGCTGGCGACGACGGTCACGAGGCTCTCGGTCATCGCCTTGAGCGCCTTCAGCAGCTGGCCGGTCTCGTCGTCCGAGCTCGAGTCGACGCGCACCGTCAGGTCGCGGTCGGCGACGCGGCGGGCGATCTCGACGGCCTTGGAGATCGGCACCGTGATCGAGCGCGTCACGGCCAGGCCGATCCACGACGCGAACACCAGCGCGACGACCGAGATGCCGAGCACGATGTTGCGCGTGGTCTCGTAGGCCCCCTCGGCGCCGGAGACGGCGGCCGCGGTCAGCTTCTCGTTGAGGGCGACCATCTCGTCGACGGCGGCCATCCACTTCGCCTGGGCCGGGTTGGCCTTGTCGCCGAGCAGGCCGCGGGCGGGAAATTTGTGGTTGTCGAGCGCCATCTGCACGACCTGGCCCGAGAGGTCCCGCGCTTCCTTCTCTGCCGCGTCGATGTGGCCGAGGATGGTCTTCTTGCGGGCGTCGCCGTCATTGCCGATCAGCGTGGCGAGCCGGGCCTTGGCCGTGTCGTAGGTCTTGATGTCGGCCTTGAGCAGTTCGTTCTCGGCGGCCATCTCCTCGGGCTCGGAGACCATCAGGATGTTGCGCACCCGCACGGCCTGCTGCGTGGCGGCCAGGCGCATCTGGTCGGCGAGCGAGGATTCCACCGCGATCCCCCCCGTGACCGCGTTCATGTCGTTGCGCATGCTGCCGGTGCGCACGAGCGCGATGATCGACACCGTGGCCAGCAGCGCCAGCACGGTGCCGAAGGCGAGGGCGAGCCGGACGCCGATCTTGAGGTTGGTCAGACGCATGTTTCTTGTTCCGAAGGTTGGGCGTGGGGATGGGTCGGTGGTCGGTGTTGTCGTCTGACGCGCCGTCTCCCTCGTGCGGCGTTCTCTGTCAGGGCGTGTCGCCACGGGAGCCGGACCGGGCTCGCCGGCCCGCGGTCCGCGTCGTCAGTTCAGCTTCCAGACGAACTCGGTCTTCACCCATTGCTGCACCGGCTTGGCGTCGGCGGGCGAGGGCTTGAACGAGCACTCCATCAGCGCGCGCTGGGCGGCCGAGTCGAGCTTGCGCGAATGGCTGGACGACTCGATCTCGCTGTCGATGGCCTTGCCGTCGACGCCGACGAGGATGCGCAGGCCGGTCGTGCCCTGCTCGCCCTTACTCAGCGACTCGCGCGGGTATTCCGGCGGCGCGCAACTCTTGGCGTCCTGCACCCACTTGAAGTCGGCCGCCAGGGCGCCGGCGCTGGCAAGGGCAGCAAGCGCGCCGGCGGCGGCGGCGCGAATCAGTCGGGAACGGACGTGCGGCTTCATGTTGGGCTCCTGCGGATCTTGAAAAAGGACGGTTCTCGACCCCGTCCGCGTCCGCCGTGTAGGGGACCTTGGATGGGGCCATGGCCCGATTTCGTCTGCAATGCCCGATTCTTGAGTGGCATCGGTCACGACTTATCCGGAAACAGCGGCGGTTTCCGGGCCCAATCCCCCGCCTGAGCCCCTCAGGCGCCGTGACTCCTGCGGCGGAACCCCCGATTCCGCCGAAGATTCCGAATAAACGTCGGGGGATGCCCCAGGCCGAAACGAAAAACGCGCCCTCGGGCGCGTCTTCGTCGGCGGCGGCAGCGCTTCAGCGCGGCGGCAGCAGCTTGGCGGGATCCACCGGCTTGCCCTGGCGGCGGATCTCGAAATGGAGCTGGACGCGGTCGGTGTCGGTGGAACCCATCTCGGCGATCTTCTGGCCGCGCTTGACGAACTGGTCCTCCTTGACCAGCAGCGTCTGGTTGTGCGCATACGCCGTGAGGTAGTTCGCGTTGTGCTTGACGATCACGAGGTTGCCGTAGCCGCGCAGCCCGGAGCCGGCATAGACGACCTTGCCGTCCGCCGCCGCGTAGACCGGGTCGCCCGCCTTGCCGGCGATCGACAGGCCCTTGCTGCGGGCGTCGTCGAACGGCGCGACGACGGCGCCGTTCGCGGGCCAGGCCCAGTTCGGCTCGTCGTCGTTCTCGTGGGCGGCCGGCGGCGGCGTCGCGACGTTGGTCAGCGGCGCCGGGGTCGTGGCGCTCGCGTTCGAGGCCGCCGGGGGCAGCGCCACGGCGGAGCCGGCGACGGCGACGCCACTCGCCTTCGGCTCGGGCTTGTCGGTCTTGGCCGGCAGCGGCTTGAAGGTCGTCGTGGTCGTCGTCGTGGTGGTGTTGGTGGTCTCGCCGGGGGGCGGCACCACGCGAAGCACCTGGCCGACCTCGATCTTGTCCGGGTCGGTGATGTTGTTCCAGCGCGCGAGATCCTTCCAGCCCTGGCCGGTGTTCAGGCCGATCCGGCTCAGGATGTCGCCCGGCTGGACGATGTAGGTGCCCGGCTTGGCCTCGACCGGCGGCGCGACGGGCGCGCTCGCCTTGGCGGGCTCGGCCGCGGGCGCGAGGTGCCCGGCGGTGGACCGGGAGTGGTCCTCGACCGGCGCCTGGTTCGTGGAGGCGCACCCGATCAAGGCCCATGCGGACGCCGCGCTAACCGTCGCCACGAGCGTACGTCGACCCCAATGCGATGCCATAGTTTCCCTGCAGTGATTCAACCAATCCCCGATTTTAGGGGAACAAACGTGACGGACTCCCCGACCTGGCGGACGAAGCCGCCCGGCGTCCGGTCGACGATCACCAGGGCCTGACCCGCGAGGCCCGGCATGGCCGTCGGCGCCACCAGCCGTCCGCCGGGCGCGAGCTGCTGCAGCCACGCGTCCGGGATCGCCTCGCCGCCCGCCGCGGCGACGATGCTGTCGTAGGGCGCGTTGGGCGGGTGGCCGTGGCGGCCGTCGCCGTGCACGAGCCGCAC
>DASVLN010000575.1:0-3068 GCA_036384855.1 Burkholderiaceae bacterium
GCCCGGCCTGCGCGGGCTGCGCCCACGCCGGCATGCTGCCCGCCGCGACCAGCAGCGCGAGGCCCGGCAGGCGGCAGGATCGCCAGCGGCGCAACGGACGGATTCGAAGGACAGCCGCGGCGGCGATGGCGGCGGCGGCGAGGCAACGGATCATGCTTGTCTCCTGGACGGCCGGCGTCGACGTGCGCCGCACTCTCGCACCCAGTCTGGCCGCCGGCGCGCGCCCCGGCATCGTGCGCAACGCGGGGCCGGCCCGAGCGGCATCACGTAGGTGCAAATACTGAATCGGCCGCGGCGGTGAAGTCGCGGAAGCACGGCCCCGGCGGGCCGTGGATTCACCGATCCGTGAGCGCGTCGCCGAAGGATCGGCGGCGGGGCGCGCGGCGATCAGGCGCCGCCGTGCACCCGTGCGTGTTCCACGGCGTACTTGATCAGCTCGGCCTGCCCCTCGAGCGCCAGCTTGCGCTTGATGCTCTGGCGATGGGCCTCCACCGTGCGGACGCTGACGTCCATCTCGCGCGCGATCAGCTTGCTCGAGAGCCCGCGCGCGAGCGCCGACAGGATCTGGCTCTCGCGCGAGGACAGCAGCGGCCGCGGCGCCTGGTTGCGGAACAGGCGCCGACTCACCGCGGGGCTGAGGAAGGTGCCGCCGGCGGCGATGGCCTCGATGGCGGCGACGATCTCGCTGGCGGGCGAGTCCTTGAGCACGTAGCCGCGCGCGCCGGCCTGCATGGCGCGCTGCACGTACTCGGGGTTGTCGTACATGCTGAGCATCAGCACCTGCAGCCCCGGGTCGCGCTCGAGCAGCTGTGCCGTGAGGTCGATGCCGTTGACGTCCTTCATGCCGACGTCCATCAGCACCAGCCCCGGCCGCAGCGCGTCGACCTGGGCCTGGGCCTCGGCGGCGTCGCCCGCCTCGCCTGCGACCTCGAAGCCCGGCACGGCCTCCAGGCGCGCACGCAGGCCGTCGCGCACCAGTGGATGGTCGTCGACCAGCAGCAGGCGGATCCGATCCGGGGGCAGCGCGTCGCTCATGGCGGGATTAGACCGCAGCGCCGGCGCCGTGCGTGGCGCGGCGCGTGCGGATCGTCACGGTTGGCCGTTGTCGCAGAAGCGCAGGAACGCCGGCCGCGCGCGCAGGCGATCGAACCAGGCGTCCACGGCCGGCAGCTTCGCATGCGCGATGGGCGTGCAGCGCCAGCGGTTGGTCGCCAGGGCCAGCACGACGTCGGCCAGCGTGAAGGTCGCGCCCGCGATGTAGGGGCCGCCGTGCGCCAGCTGCGCGTCGAGCAGGCCCATCAGCGCGTTCCAGCGCGCGGCGCTCGCCTCGACCGCGCGCACGTCGGCGCGTACCGCCTCGTCGCCTCGCACGAGCGCGAAGTAGGCCGGGCGCCAGGCCGCGTTGAGGTCGGTCGCCGACCAGTCCATCCACTGCTCGACGCGGGCACGCGCGCGCGGGTCGGCCGGCAGCAGGTCGTCGCGGCCGTGGCGGCCCGCGAGGTAGCGGCAGATCGTGTTCGACTCCCACAGCACGAAGCCGTCGTCGACGATCACCGGCACCTGCGCGTTCGGGTTCAGCGCGAGGAACCCGGGAGCGCTCGCCGGGCGCGCCGGCGTACCCCAGTCGGCCTCGTGCTCGACCTGCAGGCCGATCTCCGCGCAGGTCCACAGCACCTTGCGCACGTTGATGGAGGGGGCACGCCCCAGCACCTTCAGCATCGTCGCCTCCCTCGCGGCTCAGAGATCCCGGGCGGTACCGCTGACGCGGATCGAGCCGCCCGGCACCGGCCCGATGTCGGCATGCAGCAGCGAGCGCGCGCCCATGTCCTCGCCCTGCACGACGTCGATGCGGCCGCCGTGGGGCCAGCCGAGGTCGCGCAGGTAGCCCGCGAAGGCCGCGGTCGAGGCGCCGGTGGCCGGATCCTCATACACGCCGCCGTACGCGAACGGGTTGCGGGTGTGGAAGCGCGTCGGCGACTCGGCCCACGCGAGCAGGATCGTGATCCAGCCCTCGCGCAGCATCAGCGCGCGCCCGGCCTCGAAGTCGTAGCGCATCGCGGCGAGCGCGGCGCGCGAGTCGAGCGCCAGCACCAGGTGGTCGCCGCCGCCGTGGATGCGCGCCGGCGGGATGCGGGCGTCCAGCTGCGAGCGCGCGTAGCCGAACAGGGCGAGCACCTCGTCGACCAGCGCCGCCTCGGCGGGCGCGCTGCGCGTGGCGGGCGACTGCAGCGCCGCGGCATGGCGACCGCCCTCGCGCCGGCCTTCGACCGTGATGTCGGCGCGTGCGAGCTTCAGCGCATAGGTGCCGTCGCCATGCGCGCGCGCGAGCGCGGCGCCGAGCGCGATGGTGGCGTGGCCGCAGAACGGCACTTCGGCGGCGGGCGAGAAATAGCGCACCTGCCAGGCGTCGCCCTCGGGCGCCGCGAACGCGGTCTCCGAATAGCCGACCTCCGCGGCGACGCGCTGCATGTCGGCCACCGGCGGCAGCGTGCGCTCGCACAGCACGACGCCGGCCGGGTTGCCGCCGGCGTCGCCGTCGGAGAAGGCCGAGATCCGTTGGATGTCCATGTCGCTGATGCCTCCTGATGCGGGTCGCCGCCACCGCGGCGGGGAGCTCACCACGCGTGCGCGCGCGGCGGGCCTTCCTCGAAGAAATCGATCTCGACCGCGTCGGGCGCGACGCCGTCGGGGCAGCGCGTGCCCGGCACGCAGCGACGCATCACGACCTGGCGCGGGCGCGCACGGTCATGCCAGCGCAGCAGGTTGCCGTCCTGCTCGATGGTCGCGGCATAGCGCGAGAAGCGCTGGCCCAGTTCGTCGGCGAGCGCGCGAAAGTTGCGGCCCCCCTGGTCGCCGAGCTTCAGGCGGGCGGCCCAGGTGCCGTCGGCCTCCGCGAAGACGAGGAAGCTCGCCGGCTGCCCACGGACCTGGGTCGTGCCGCGGCATTCGCCGGCCCCGCAGACCGTCGCCGGATACGCCCGGCGCACCTCGGCGCGCGACGCGCCGAAGCGCACGCCGCGGAAGGCCTCGTCGGTCGATGTCGATGCGGGTGCCGGCGCCGACGGGCG
>DASVLN010000576.1:0-1676 GCA_036384855.1 Burkholderiaceae bacterium
GCCCCGGCGCCGGGCGGCGTGATCAGTGCAGCTTGACGTGCGGCTCCGTCCGCCGCGTGATGAGGCGCGCCAGGGTCGCGAGCCACACCTTCGTCCAGCCGTGCAGCGCGAGCTCGTGCATCTTGTACAGCGAACGGTACATCAGGCGCGCGAAATAGCCCTCGATGAAGAAGTTGCCGCCGATCAGGCCGCCCATCAGGTTGCCGACGGTGCTGTACTCGCCCAGCGAGACGAGCGAGCCGAAGTCGCGGTAGACATAGGCCTTCAGCGGCCGGCCGGCGAGGCGGCGCTCGATCTGGCGCACCATGTGCGAGGCCTGCTGGTGCGCCGCCTGCGCCCGCGGCGGGACGTTCATGCCGTGGCCGGGCCACTCGCACGCCGCGCAGTCGCCGAGCGCGAACACGTCGTCGTCGCGGGTGGACTGCAGCGTCGGACGCACCACCAGCTGGTTGAGCCGGTTGGTCTCGAGCCCGGCGAGGTCCTTGAGGAAATCGGCCGCCTTGATGCCCGCGGCCCAGACCACCAGCTCCGCGGCGATCTCGCGGCCGTCGGCCAGGCGCACGCGTTCGGGCAGCACCTCGGCGACGCGCGCGTTCACGTGCACCTGCACGCCGAGGTCGTCGAGCAGCTTGTGCGTCGACGCCGAGAAGCGCTCCGGCAGCGCCGGCAGGATGCGCGCCGAGGCTTCGATCAGGTGCAGCTGCAGGTCGCGGTCGGCGTCGATGCGGTCGAGGCCGTAGGCGATCAGTTCGCGCGTCGTGCGATGCAGCTCCGCGGACAGCTCGACGCCCGTCGCGCCGGCGCCGATGATGGCCACGTGCAGTTGCTGCGGCGCGATCGGCGCGGACTGCGCGTTGGCGCGGATCGCGGCGTTGACGAGGCGGCGGTTGAAGCGCCGCGCGTCGCCCGCGGTCTCCAGCTTGAGCGCGTGCTCCGCGACGCCCGGCGTGCCGAAGTCGTTGCTCTGGCTGCCGACGGCGATCACCAGCGTGTCGTAGGGGATGCGCGCGGCCTCGGTGACCTGGCGGCCCTCGTCGTCGACGTAGGGGGCGACCAGCACCTCGCGCGCGGCGCGGTCGAGTCCGGTCATCTCGCCGACGCGGTAGGCGAAGTGGTGCCAGTGCGACTGCGCGAGGTAGTCGAGCTCGTGCTCGTCGACGTCCATGCTGCCGGCGGCGATCTCGTGCAGCTTGGGCTTCCAGACATGGGAGCGGTGGCGGTCGACCAGCGTGACGCTGGCGCGGCCCCGCTTGCCGAGGCGGTCGCCGAGACGGGTGGCGAGCTCCAGCCCGCCGGCGCCGCCGCCGACGATCACGATGCGATGAGGGGTCATGCGCGCCCTGTCCGGGTTTTCCACGAAGGCCGACAGCGTACCGTGATCCGGCCCGGTTTCCGAGCGGTTACTTCGCGATCGGAGAAGGCCGGGTTCGGCGCGCTTGCGAACGGGCGCGCGCGGGCGCGGCGGTCGAGTTCAGGCCGCCATGAACACCGGCCAGGCGGCCAGCCCGGCCGCCACCGCGAGCACCAGCGTGTCGACCAGCGCCAGCGCGCCGAACAGGTCTCCTGCGGCCTCGTCGCCGACGACCGCGATCGCGAACGGATGCGGGCTTGCGGGCGCGACGACCAGCGGCAGAGCCGCGGCGGTCACGGGCGCGGCGTCGGGCGAGGTCGTGTCG
>DASVLN010000577.1:0-3961 GCA_036384855.1 Burkholderiaceae bacterium
AGACGAGTTCGCGCGCGGCGACTTCGGCCCGCAGGGCGGCGCCGCGGCGATGCGGCGGCTGCTGTCCGCCCCCGTGCGGCCGACCGCGGTCTTCGTCTGCAACGACCTGATGGCCATCGGCGCGCTGCACGCGGCGCACGAGCTAGGCGTCGACGTGCCGGGCGCGCTGTCGGTGGTCGGCTTCGACGACATCGAGCTGGCCGCCTACACCTGGCCGCCGCTCACCACAATCGCGCAGCCCAAGGAGGCGATCGGCACCGGCGCGGCCGGCCTGCTGCTCGAGCGGCTGCAGCACGGGCGCAACGAGGCCCGCAGAATGATCCTCGAAGGAAACCTGCGCGTGCGCGCATCGAGCGCGCCGCCCGGTACGATGCCTGCCAGGCTTTCGCGCAGCAGCCAGGAGCACCGCACATGAGCGCAACGATCGTCGTCGTCGGCAGCCTCAACATGGACCTGGTGATGCGCATGACGCGCGCCCCCGTCGGCGGCGAGACCCTGCCCGGCCACGACTTCGCGATGCTCGCCGGCGGCAAGGGCGCCAACCAGGCGGTCGCGTGCGCGCGCATGGGCGCGAGCGTGGCGATGGTCGGCCGCGTGGGCATCGACGCCAACGGCGACGCGCTCAAGGCCGGCCTCGCGGCCGACGGCATCGACGCGCGCGAGGTCAAGGCGCTCGCGTCCACGCATACCGGCGTCGCCTCGATCTGGGTCGAGGACGACGGCCAGAACCGCATCGTCCTCGCGTCGGGGGCCAACGGGCTGCTCGATGCCGCCGCCGTCGCGCGCGCCCATCCGATGATCGACGCCGCCGAGATGCTGATCGTCCAGCTCGAGGTGCCGATGCCCGCCGTGCAGGCGGCCGTCGAGCGCGCCTGGCGCGCCGGCGTGCCGGTGCTCATGAATCCGGCGCCGGCCGCGCCGCTGCCCGACGCGATGTGGGGCATGATCGCCATCCTCGTGGTCAACGAGACCGAGGCCGCCGCGCTGTCGGGCCTGCCGGTGGTCGATCCCGCGACCGCGGGCGCCGCGGGTCGCGCGCTGCGCGCCAGGGGCCCCGACCGGGTCATCTGCACGCTCGGCGGCCAGGGCTGCGTTGTCGTCGACGCCGACGGCGCGCGCCACACGCCGGCGATGGTGGTCAAGGTCGTCGACACGACCGCCGCCGGCGACACCTTCATCGGCGCGCTGGCCGTCGCGCTGTGCGAGGGCCAGCCGCTGGACGTCGCGGTCGCCTTCGGCCAGGCCGCGAGCGCGCTGTGCGTGACGCGGCGCGGCGCGCAGGTCTCGATCCCCTACCGCCGTCAGGTCGCCCTGCCCGCGGCGACGTCGCCGACCCCGATCCCGTCCTGAAAGGCCGCGATGAAGCGCACCGTCCTGCTGCACGCCGAGCTCTCCGAGGTCATCGCCCGCCTCGGCCACGGCGACCTGCTCGTGATCGGCGACGCGGGGCTGCCGATCCCGGACGGGCCGCGCCGCATCGACCTGGCCGTCTCGCGCGACGTGCCGCGCTTCCACGACGTGCTCGCCGCCGTGCTGGCGGAGATGAAGGTCGAGTCGGCCGTCGTGGCCGACGAGCTCGCCGGGCACAACGCCGTCGTCAACATGGAGCTGCGCCGCCAGCTGCACGGCATGGTGCTCGAGACCGTGCCGCACGCGGACTTCAAGTCGATGACGCGCACGGCGCGCGCCGTCGTGCGCACGGGCGAGTGCTCGCCCTATGCCAACGTGATCCTGCGCGCGGGCGTCGTGTTCTGACGCCCGCATCGCCGGATCGACGGCAGACTCAGTTCATGAAGCCGCCGTCGTTGCGCGCGACGGCGCCGCCCGCCGCGCAGCTCGTGAGCTCGCGGTTGCCGCTGGCGGTCGACTGGTTGCTCTCCCACACCGCGGTCGAGCCGTTCCACTTCACGTACTTGTACTGGATCGCGGCATTGGCGGGCAGCGCCACGGTGCCGGTCCACGGCACGTTGGCGCCGGAGCCCTGGATCGCGAGCGCGAAGCCCGATGCCGGGGTCCAGTTGCCGAGCGCGGACTGGTTGCCGACGACGTAGAGGTTCTGGCCGTAGCTCGTGTTGGCGTTGGCGATCGTGAACGTCACCGCGCAGGTCGTCGCGCCGCCGCCGCCGCCGCCCGAGCCGGCGATCATCTGGCCGGTGTAGATCGCCACCGCCGGCACGGTGGAGCCGCCGTCGGCCGCGACCGTGATCGCGGCGTTGCCGCTCGCGTCCACCGTCACCGAGTCGCTCGTGCACGCGGTGCCGGCCGCGTTCTTGAGGCCGTGGATCACGTTGCAGTACGTGCCCGCGGGCAGCCCCGTGTAGAAGGTGCGCGACCACGACGAGCCGGTGTTGTTCAGCGCCACGAAGCCCACGTTGCCGCGGCTGAACGCGATCTGGTTCGCGTTGCCGGTGACCCAGTTGCCCTGCGCCTGGCCGTGCGCGGCGGAGCGGAACTTCACCATGTTGGAGATGTCCGTCCACCGGTGCAGGAAGTCCCAGTTCACGTTGATCTGCGGGACGCCGTTCGAGTACGGGCTCGCGCTCGGCCGGTCCTGGTTCGAGTTGGTGAAGCGGAAGCCGGAGTACAGCTGCGCCTCGCCATAGCCCTGCGCCAGCATGAAGATGTTGGCAAGGTCGTAGCGGTGCGTGCCCTGGGTGTCGTTGGTGACCGAGCCGGTGTAGTTGTCGGCGTCCAGCGAGCTGCCGTCGCGCTCGCTGTCCCAGTTGTTGAGGAACACGGTCGCGTTCGTCGGCTGCACGAAGCCCCAGGTGCCGCCCCAGTTGTTCCAGGTGCCCATCGCGCTCGGGATGGTCGACGGGCTGGAGCCGTTCTGGTTGCGCCACGCGTCGCGCATCAGGTAGGTGAACTGGAATTCGTTGATCGTGCCGATCGGGAAGTAGCTCGAACGCGAGACCTCGCCGTCGGGGATGATCTCCTGCGTCACCCAGATCGGCTCGCCCAGGCTGGTGGTCGGGTGCGCGGCCTTCACCGCGCTCATGATCGCCTGCAGCGAGCTCGCGGCCTGGTGCTTGGCGGCGTCGATGCGAAAGCCGTCGACGCCCAGGGCCAGCAGGTGGTTCAGGTAGTTCTCGACCTGGCCCTGCACGTAGCTGCTCTCGGTGTCGAGGTCGGGCAGCCCGCCCAGGCGGCAGTTCTGCACGTCCCAGGTGCCCGACGGCGAGTTGTAGTCGGAGGACTGGATCGCGCAGTTGGCGTGGAAGTCGTTCGCGCTGAAGTAGGGATAGGCGAGGGTCGACGAGTCCCAGGTCGAGCCGTCGGTGGCGACGCCGTTGCTCGCGCTCGAGCCGTCGGCCAGCTGGTTGACGACGATGTCCGCGTACACGCGCACGCCGGCGGCGTGGCAGGTGTCGATCATCGACTTCAGCTGCGTCTCGTTGCCGAAGCGGCTGGTCAGGTTGACGTAGTTCACCGGCTGGTAGACGCCCCACCAGCCGGTGGCGTTCTTGGACGCACCCGGCGGCGAGATCTGCACGCCGCCGTAGCCCTGCGGCCCGAGCCACTGGGTGCATTCGGTGGCGACGTCGTTCCACGCCCACTCGAACATCTGCACCGAGGTGTCGTTGGGGTTGAGGGCGGCGGCGCCCGCGGGCGCGGCGAAGGCGGCGCCAAGGGCCGCGGCCAGCGCGCCGAGCTGCAGCGCGCGAGGGAAGGGTCGGTTCATCTGTCTTGTCTCCTGGTGGCGGCCCCAGGCGGGCCGGCCGATGTTCGTTCTGATGGCTGGGCGACGTCCTTGCGGCCCTCTCGGTGAGAGGTCTTGCCGATCTCCGGTGATGCGATAGAAGTAGTTTTAGTACCTGCAAATCGAACCAACAACGCGGGTTGACCCTTGATTTGCGCTCAATGACCCATGTTTTTCCGTACTTTTACGTCGAGTACAAATCAATGTAATTACAAAACATGCATTGCACATAAACTCATCCTTCGTGTATTTTGAATACTT
>DASVLN010000578.1:0-1565 GCA_036384855.1 Burkholderiaceae bacterium
GCCGTGGCCGTGATCGACGACCACCCGGACGTCGCGCGCACGCTCGGCATGGCGCTGGAGCGCGCGGGCCACCGCGTCATCCGGTACGCGGACGGCCCGTCCGCCCTGGCAGGCATGCGCGAGACGCTGCCGGAGGCGGCGATCATGGACACCCGGCTGCCGGGGATGAACGGCTTCGAGGTCCTGGGCGTGATGCGCGAGGATCCGCGGCTGCGCGATGTCCGCGTGATCGGCGTGTCGGGTGCCGTCGACCCGGCCTTGCGGGGCAACGGCCCGCGCTTCGATGCGTTCCTGATGAAGCCGGTGGACATCCGGCAGCTGCTGCGCCTGCTGGGGGGCGGCGACGGCCCGCCGATCCGCGTGCTGCTGGTCGAGGATCATTCG
Organism: Burkholderiaceae bacterium; assembly: GCA_036384855.1. Classification (GTDB taxonomy): domain Bacteria; phylum Pseudomonadota; class Gammaproteobacteria; order Burkholderiales; family Burkholderiaceae_C; genus Scleromatobacter. The sequence goes on from DASVLN010000578.1 coordinate 385, forward strand.
GCACTGCGGGCCGTCACCACGGACCTGCTGCGCGCGGAGCGCTTCGAGCCCGTGGCCGTCTCCTCGGCGGCCGAGGCCCTCGAGACCGCCGAGCGCGTCCGGCCGCAGCTGCTGCTGTGCGACATGAACCTGCCCGACATGCCCGGGCTCGCGCTGATCGGCCGCCTGCAGCCGCAGCTGCGCCAGTGGGGCACCTACGTGGCGGTCGTGACGGCGCTTCCGGAAGACGAGATCCGGTCCTTCGCCCGCAACGCCGAAAGCCTCGGCGTCGACGCGTTCATCGCCAAGCCGCTCACCGCCCGCTGGCTGCGCGACGTGGCGGCGCGGCTCCAGGCCGCGCACGGCGCGTCCGCAGGCCGCGGGCCGGTCGTCCGGCGCTGAGGGGTCCCGCGGGGGCGGCCCGCCGGCGTCGCGAAGTCCACCTGCAGGGCTGGCCCGCCGCAACGTGCCCGGGGCCGGGCCGCGATTGCGTTTCCGCAATTCCGCCTCCGCCGCCAGGCTGGACGATGCCCCGATTCGCGCCCCCGAGGCGCGATGCCACCCACCATCACCGGGAGATCCCATGAACGCCATCGCCAGCCTGGACCCGCGCTTCAGCCCCTTGTCCGCCGACTCGTTTCCCGACCTCCTGCGCCGCCTGGCGCGCATGGCCGACCTGCCCGGCCTGCGCATGGACGAGGACATCCGGGTGGACGTCACCGAGACCGACAAGGACTACTTCGTGAAGGCCGAGCTGCCGGGCGTCGCCAAGGAGGACGTGCGCGTCCACGTGGACGGCAACTACGTCGCGATCTCCGCCATGGCGCACCCGCAGAAGAAGGAGGCCCGCAAGCACGACGGCGAACGCACGCTGCTGCACGAGACGCACGACGGCATGTGGTCGCGCGGCATCAGCCTGCCGCGCGAGATCGAGGACAAGGCCGCCGACGCCCGCTTCGACAACGGCGTGCTCTCGCTGCGGCTGCCCAAGCGCCAGCCCGCCTCGGGCAAGACGGTCGCGATCAAGTGACGCACTTCGCATCGCCGCCCGTGGGGCCGCCCGCCAAGGCCCTGCGCGGGATGGCCGAGCTCGAGCGCCGGGTCCAGGTCGGCGCGCTCGCGCTGGAAGGCGACCTGACGCTGCCCGAGCGACGGCGCGGCCTCGTGGTGCTCGCGCATGGCTGCGGCGCGGCACGCCGCAG
>DASVLN010000579.1:0-2338 GCA_036384855.1 Burkholderiaceae bacterium
GGGGCGCGCGGCTGGTCGCGGTGCTCTGGGCGGAGCCGGCCGGCTGGCGCCTGGCGGACGCGTCCGGCGACATCGACGCCGCTTGCCCCGGTTGCGACGTCGCGGTGCGGGTGCGGGGCGGCCTGCTCGAGGTCTCGACCAGCGACCCGGGCGAAGCGGTCGCCCGGCTGGTCGGCTGGCGCTTCGCCTACCGCGGCGCCAAGCGCGACGTGCTGCGGCTGGTGGCCGTGCGGCACGAGCTGATCTGGCACGGCGGGGGCGACAGGGCGGATCCCGCGGGCGCCGTGGTGGACGACGTTGCCACCACCGACCTGCTGACCGGCGACAAGGTGGACGTCATCGAGGGTCTGCGCGACGGTCGCCCGACTCGGCTGGAGGCCCGCAGCCGCGTGCCGCTGCGCCAGGTCATCGCGTTCGACCAGTTCGGCTTCGACCTGCGCGCGGCCGGGGCGGAGACCCGGCTGGTGTTCGAACGCGATTTCCGGCGCCGATGAGTCGTCGGGGCGGCAGGCGCCACGGTCGGGTCCGGTAGTGCCGATCCAGGCCGATCCAGGCCGATCCAGGCCGATCGGGGGGCGAGCGCATCGAACGGCATCGAATGGCACGGGAACCCGCCTCATTCCGCCGCGCGCCGGCATGCGGGAATGTGGCATCCTCGACCGATCCGCGTCCCAGAGACCCGCGCCGCGGACGGCGACGTCGCCAGGCGTCAGAATAGCGGGTTGACCCGTCCGCGCGCCCGCCCGGCGCGCACGCATCCATGGCGCATCCACTCTCCATTTCCTCGACCGTCCGGCTCGCCCTGCTGCTGCTGTTCGTGGCCTCGGCGCTGTTCGTGCACTTCCGCGGCCGCGCTCGCTTCGGGCTGCTGAAGGCGCTGACGGACTACACGGTGCTGCTGGCGCCCTACAACACGCTGATGGTGCTGTTCTCGCGGGTGAAGGTGAAGCCCTTCGCGCCGGTGACGGACTTCCCCGAGCTCGCGCCGCTGCAGGCGCACTGGGAGGAGATCCGCGCCGAGGCGCTGAGCCTGAACGAGTCCGGCCGCATCGCGGTGGCGACGGGCTACAACGACCTCGGCTTCAACTCCTTCTTCCGCTCGGGCTGGAAGCGCTTCTACCTGAAGTGGTACGGCGAGACGCCCGCCTCGGCGCTGGCGGCCTGCCCGCGGACGGTCGAGCTGCTGTCGAGCATCCCCTCGATCAAGGGCGCGATGTTCGCGTCGCTGCCGCCCGAGGGCCGGCTGGTGCGCCACCGCGACCCGTACGCCGGCTCGCTGCGCTACCACCTGGGCCTGTTCACGCCGAACTCGCCCGACTGCTACATCGAGGTCGACGGGCAGCGTTACTTCTGGCGCGACGGCGAGGCGGTGGTCTTCGACGAGACCTTCATCCACCACGCCGAGAACACGACCGACCACCAGCGCGTGATCCTGTTCTGCGACGTCGAGCGCCCGTTGCACGGCGGCGTTCTGGCGTCGATCAACCGCTGGTTCGCGAACAACATCATGGCGGCGTCGGCCTCGCCCAACGAGGTCGGCGAGCGCGTCGGCGGCATCAACAAGTTCTTCCAGGTGGCGTACAAGGTGCGCCTAGCGACGAAGAAGCTGAAGTCCAGCAACCGGCGGCTGTACTACCTTTCGAAGTGGGTCACGATCTTCGGGCTGATCTGGCTGATCTTCTTCGCCTGAGTCCGCGCTCGCGACGCCGCAGCCGGCTCAGGCGGCGCGCGCGGCCGTCGCGAGCTGCTTGATCGCGTTGGCCAGGTTCATCGGACGCACCGGCTTGTCGAGCGTGGAGAAATTCCAGCGCACCGACAGCTCCAGCAGCGAGCGTTCCATCTCCGAGTCGGCCTTGAGCGCCCCCGTCACCACGACCACCGGCACGTGCGGCCGGTGCAGTCGGATCGCCGCGACCACGCGTGCGGCGTCGCCGTCGGGCAGCAGCCAGTCAAGGACGTAGGCGTCGAAGCGCCGGCGGCCGATGGTCGCGAGCAGCGAGTCGGCCGACGCGTGCGACTCCGCCTCGATGTCCAGCGGCCGGAAGGCCTCGACCATCGCCTCGGCGGCGCGCGCGTCGTCCTCCAGCAGGGCGACGTGCAGCCGCGACACGCTGCGCAGCGTGAGCGCCTCGATCGCGTGCCGGCGCAGGCCGGGAGGCTGCTCGCCATCGGCCCACACCTCCCAGCCCGTTTCGCCGCGCACCGCGACGAGGTCGCAGCGCTCCCCCGCCGAGAGCGGCGCTCCGGGCACCAGCATGCCGGTGGCGGGCAGGCGCGGCACGCGGATCGCGGCGGGCACCGGATCCACGCCCGCCGCCGCCGGCTGTGCGGACGCCGC
>DASVLN010000580.1:0-1813 GCA_036384855.1 Burkholderiaceae bacterium
GAGCTGGAGTCCCGGCTCGGCCGGCACCTGGCCGCCAAGGCGCGCCACGTCAGCGGCCTCGCGGAGGACGACGCCCTGCAGGCCGCGCGCGCCGAGGCCGCCGCCGGCCGCCAATGCACGCTCGGCTACTGGTCGAAGCCCGGCGAGTCGCCGGCCTCGACCGCCGAGCGCTACGCACGCGCGGTCGAGAGGGTCGCAGACGCCGGCCTGCCGGCCTCGGTGTCGATCAAGGTCGACCTGCTCGGCTTCGACCGCGCCCTGCTCGCTCCCGTGCTCCGCGCCGCTCGCGCGCGGGACGTGCGCGTGCATTTCGACGCCCAGGGCCCGGACACCATCACCCGCACCCACGCGCTCGTCGAGGAGGCCTGCGCGCTCGGCAACGACGTCTCCGCGACCTTGCCCTCGCGCTTCCTGCGCTCGCGCACGGATGCCGAGCGCTTCATCGCCCTGCGCATCCCCGTGCGCGTCGTGAAGGGCCAGGGCGGCGATCCCGAGCATCCGAAGCTCGATCCACGCCGCTCCTACCTGGAGCTCGTCGACCGGCTCGCCGGCCGCGCCGCCTTCGTGGGCGTCGCGACGCACGACCGCCGCGTCGCGGAGCCGGCGCTCCGGCGCCTGGTGGCGGCAGGGACGCCCTGCGGGCTCGAGCAGATGCGCTCGCTGCCGCGGCTCGACTTCATCGCGCAAGAACTGGGCCTGGCGACGCGGGTGTACGTCGCCTACGGCCATGCCGGGTTGCCCTACGCCATCGGCGAATGCCTGCGCCGGCCGGCCATCGTCGGCTGGATCCTGCGCGACCTCTTCCTGCGCCACGCGCCGATGACGCCCGAATCCTCCCGCCCGCCGCGCCAGCCATGAGCGCCACACCCGGACCCGACACGGACGACGCGCCCCCCGCGCCCGTCAACGTCTACACCGAGCCCGCCTTCCTCCGGCTCGTCGCCGACGTCTATCACGCCGGCCGGGGGTGCCGCGTGCGCGACTTCGCCGTCGACGGCGGCGTGTACCGGCTGCTCGAGGTCGAAGGCGTGCCGCAGACGACGCAGCGCTTCATCGACCTGCACGAGTCCCTCGGGCCGCCGCCGCTGCGCCGGCCGGCCCTGCCGCGGCTGGCGCGGCTGGAAGGCGTCGCCGGCCGGGCGATGCAGCTCGAGCGATTCCAGCAGCAGGCCGGCTGGGACGCCCTTGAGGGCGCGCCGACCGTGCAGTGGGACGGCTTCCGCAGCTGGTCGGACTACCTGGCGCAGATCCAGGCACGCCGCATGACCGCCGAAGACCTGCGCCGCGGCCGGCGCCTGCAGGAGCGCTTCCCGGATCTCGAGTTCGCTGCGGACGACCCTCGCGCCGACGTGCTGCCCACGGCCTTCGAATGGAAGACCGGACGCGACCTCGCGCTCGCGCGCGAGCCCGTGTTCGCCGACGCCCGCAACGTCCGCTTCTTCGAGGCGCTGCGCGAGCGCGGCCTGCTGCGCGCCTCGACGCTGCGTGGCGGCGGCCGGCTGCTCGCGCTCTGGCTGGGCGCGGTGCACGACGGGCGCTGGAGCGGCTGGATCTTCGCGTTCAACCCGGATCCGGCACTCGCGCGCTATTCGCTCGGGCAACAGCTGCTGTACCGGATGCTCGAGCACAGCCACGGCGAAGGCCATCGCGAATTCGACTTCTCGATCGGCATGGAGCCCTACAAGCTCAAGTTCGCGACCCACGTGCGCCCGATCGGGATGGCCGGCAGGCCCTCGCCCGCGCAGCGCGCCGGCACGGCGATGCGCCGCTGGCTGGTGCGCCATCCGCGCCTGCACGAGACCGCGCGCGCCCT
>DASVLN010000581.1:0-2966 GCA_036384855.1 Burkholderiaceae bacterium
GACGGCGCTCGCGGCGGGACGCCTCGTGCGGCGCACGGTCTCGCTGGCCGACGGCGCCGTGCGCCAGGAGGAGGCCGGCGCGCCCGCGGCGCTCGCGCTCGGCGCCGGCGAAGTGGCCAACACCTTCGGCCCCGAGTACCGCCTGCTGCTGATCGGCGCCGGCCAGCTCGCCGAATACCTCGCCACGATGGCCCTGTTCAGCGGCTTCGCGGTGACCGTGTGCGACCCGCGGGTCGAGCAGCGGGCGCACTGGCGCGTCCCCGGCGCGGCGCTTTCCGGCGAGATGCCCGACGACCTCGTCTCCGCATTCGCGCCCGACGCCCGCACCGCGGTGGTCGCGCTCACGCACGATCCCAAGCTCGACGACCTCGCGCTGATGGAGGCGCTGCACACCCCGGCGTTCTATGTCGGGGCGATCGGCAGCCGCCGCAACAACGAGGCGCGCCGACGGCGCCTGGCGGAGCATTTCGGCCTCGCGCCGCACGAGCTCGCGCGCCTGCGCGGTCCGATCGGCGTCTACATCGGCAGCAAGACGCCGCCCGAGATCGCCGTCAGCGTGATGGCCGAGGTGTTGGCGGCCAAGAACGGCGTCGTCGTGCCGCACGCGATGCAGGTCGCCGGCGCGAAGGCCGCGCTCGAGCCGGCAGCGGGGCGCTGACGCCGCGTGCAGCCGGGGCCTTCAGCCGCCGGACTGCTCGCCCGCCATGCCGCCGGCGCCGAGATAGTCCTTGATGCGGTCGACGCGCGGGCCGACCGCCTGCACCGCGCGCTGCAGCGCCTCGTCCTCGACGCCCAGCGCCTCGCTCCAGCGGGCGAGGGCCTGGGGATCGCCGACGTCGACCTCTGCGTCGGAGCGCGGGTCTTCGGCGGCCTGGGTGGCAGTGTCCATGGCAGTCTCCGGTGGATGCCGCCTTTCGCGGCAAGTCTCGGACCGGCAGACGCGGGCGTTCACTGCGCGCGGCAGCTGCGCAGGAAGTGGACGAGGTCGCGCGGGTCGGGACCGACGGTCTTCAGGGCGAGCTCGAGCTCGGCGTCGTCGAAGGCGCCGAAGAAGGTCTCGGGCATGGGCGCCTGGGGCGGCGTCATGGCGGCTTCGTGTTCGATGGCGTGGGGCGTGAAGGTCATGGCAGTCTCTTTTCCTGTTCTGGGAGGTGCCGGCCGGTGCCGGCGCGGCGTGTCGTCCGGGTCGGGGCGCCTGGCGCCGCCGTCGTTCGTTGGAGAGGATGTTCGCAGCGCCGCCGCGGCCGCGCAGCCGGACATCGTCGATCCCGCGTGTACGGCTTTTCCTACAAGCGGGCGACGGCGGCCGGCAGCGGCGTGGGGGCTCCTTGACGCCGCCCCCGGGGTCGCCCCACGCCCGGGGGACGCCTGCCGGCGCGATACTCCGCCGTCTGGGGAAGTGGGTGCTTCCCCCCTCGGGCCGGCGGATTGCCGGGCCCCGGCCTGCCGCCATGACCGTCCACACGCCGCCCTCTCCGTCCAGCCCGCCCGCCGACGTCGACCAGGATCGCTTCGAGCTGCTCGTCCGAAGCGTGCGCGACTACGCCATCTTCATGCTGGATCCCCAGGGTCGCGTCCTGACCTGGAACGTGGGCGCGGAGGCGATCAAGGGCTGGAAGGCCGAGGAGATCATCGGCCGCTCGTTCGAGATCTTCTACCCGCCCGAGGCCGTCGCCGCGGGCTGGCCGAAGACCGAGCTGCGGCTCGCCGCGCAGCGGGGGCGCTTCGAGGATCTCGGCTGGCGCGTCCGCAAGGACGGCTCGCGCATCTGGGCCAACGTCGTCATCACGGCGCTGCGCGGGCCCGGGGGCGACCTCGTCGGCTTCGCCAAGGTCACGCGCGACCTCAGCGAATCCCGTCGCCAGCAGGAGGCGCTGCGCCAGAGCGAGGAGCAGCTGCGCCTGCTCGTCGAGTCGGTGAAGGACTACGCCCTGTTCATGCTGGACGTCAACGGCTGCGTGCTCACCTGGAACGCCGGCGCCGCGGCCATTCTCGGCTACAGCGCGGGCGACGTGATCGGCCGCCACTTCTCGATGTTCTTCGCGCCCGACGACCGCGCCGCCGGCCGCGCGCAGGACGAGCTGGAGCTGGCGCGCAGCACCGGCCGGGCGCATGCCCAGGGCTGGCGCATGCGCAATGACGGCAGCACCTTCTGGGCCGACGTGCGGCTGAGCGCGGTCCACGACGCCTCGGGCCAGCTGCGCGGGTTCGCGAAGGTGACGCAGGACCTGACCGAGCAGCGCCGCCTCGTCGAGCTGGAGGGCGCCAGCCGTCGCATGACCAGCTTCCTCGCGATGCTCGCGCACGAGCTGCGCAACCCGCTCGCGCCGATCCGCAACGCCGCGAGCGTGCTGCAGATGCAGCCGGAGCTGCCGCCCGTGCTCGAGCGCGTGCGCGACGTGATCGATCGCCAGGCGCGCCACCTCACGCGGCTGGTGGACGACCTGCTGGACGTCGGCCGCATCGCCACCGGCAAGATCGTGCTGCGGCTGGAACCGATGGACTACCGCGACGTCGTCGATGCCGCGATCGAGGCGTTCGCCCCCGCGATCGCCGCGAAGGGGCAGGCGCTCGAGCTCGACCTCATCCGCCATCCGCTGCCGATGACGGGCGACATGACGCGCCTCGTCCAGGTGCTGCAGAACGTGCTCGGCAACGCGGTGCGCTACGTGCCGGCGGGCGGCCGCATCCGGGTCGAGATGGCGATCGAGCATGCGAGCGTCGTCACGCGCGTGATCGACGACGGCCCCGGCATCGCGCCGGAGGCGCTCGAGCGCATCTTCGAGCTGTTCGTCCAGGAGGACGCCGCGCGCCTGCCCAGCGACAGCGGGCTGGGCATCGGCCTCAGCCTCGCGCGTGCGCTGGTGGCGCAGCACGGCGGGCTCATCACCGCGCAGAGCGCCGGCCTCGGCCGCGGCGCGACCTTCACGATCCGGCTGCCGCTGGTGGCCCCGCGCGCTCCGGCG
>DASVLN010000582.1:0-2458 GCA_036384855.1 Burkholderiaceae bacterium
GGAATGAGCGAGCGCGCCGATTGATGGTCCATCACGATCGCTCCAACTGGGCGCCCGTCGCATGGGTGTGGCTGACCGAGGCCCGCCTTCTCGCTTCGCGATTGGCGCAGGCGTAGATCATTTCAGCTACACCCTCTCAGGAAATGCTAAGAAATCGATAATTTGTTCACAAGGCGTTCATGTCATGACAAACATTGGAAACGTGCTTGGAACCGCCACGGTCGACGGGTTTTCCCGCTGGCCGCGGCGCACGGCGATGCTCTACTCGCGGTGCTGCTGGAATCGTTTCCAAACGGAATCGGTTCCAACAACCACGATGCACAAGACCGGGAGACGTTGGGCATGACGACGATCAAGGATGTGGCGGCGCTGGCGGGCGTCGGCCTGGGCACGGCCTCGCGCGCGATGTCGGGGCGCGGCTCGGTGGCGCCCGAGACGCGCCGGCGGGTGGAGCATGCGGCGCGCTCGCTGAACTTCCAGCCGCTGCGCCGGGCGCGCGCCGAGGCGGGCGGCTCCATCGGCCTGGTGGTGCCGTCCTTCACGGGCAATTTCTACGCACCGCTGTTGCAGGCGGTGGACGCGGAGCTGCGAGCCGCGGGCCGCCACCTGCTCGTGGCCGGCGGCCGAAGCGAGGGCGACGAGCGCCGGCGTGCCCTCGACGGCATCGGCTTCCTGCTGGAACGGCGCTGTGCGGGCGTCATCGTCGCGACCAACGCCCTCAGCGAGGCCGACCTGCACGAGCTGCGCCGCCGCTGCCCGCGCGTGGCGTTCATCAACCGGCGCGCGGCGGGCGTCGAGCGCCACTGCTTCGACATCGACCACGAGCTCGGCGGCCGGCTCGCGGCGCGCGCGCTGCTCGGACGCGGGCATCGCGAGATCGCATGCATCGCGGGCCCCGCCGATGCGGCCGACAGCCGCCAGCGGATGGCCGGCTTCCATGCGGAACTCGCGCGCCACGGCCTGGCGATCCCGCCCGCGCGTCGCGCCGAGGGCGACTTCAGCTTCGCGGGAGGTTTCGCGGCGACGCGCCGGCTGCTGGAGCAGGCCCCGGCGGGCTGGACGGCCCTGTTCTGCGCCAACGACGTGATGGCGATGGCGGCGATCTCGCGCCTCGCGCGCGCCGGGCTCGCGGTGCCGCGCGACGTCTCCGTCCTCGGCTTCGACGACTCGGACATCGCCACCTACACCACGCCGCAGCTCACGACGGTGCGCATCCCGGTCGAGCAGATGGCCGCCAGCGCCTGCCGTTTCCTGCTCAACGAGTGCTACGGCCTGGCCCAGCCCGTCGCGCGCGAGTTCCAGCCGGTGCTGATGTGGCGCGACTCGGTGATGCCGCTGGAGCCCGTGCGCTGAAATCGCGGTGCGCATGGTGGACCGGTCGCCGCGCCGCGGGCCCGACTGTGTCGAAGACGATGCAATCCGGCCAAATGCGCGTTACGCGCGCCCGGCCCAATGTCGCCTGTACCTTTGATGGGGTGCAACCCGGCAGCGCTACCTTCCTCTTTCCTCCCTGGCTGCCGGCTTCGACAGCCCGGCGCTCGCGCCGGGCTTTTTTATCGGCTCGCCGGATGGATCGGCATGCGTGCGGCTCATGCCTGGCGTGGCGGCGGACCGTCCTCGCCCTGCGGCTGGCGGCGATTGGCACCCCAGCGGTGCTCGCCGCCGGGCTCGCCGGTGCCGGGGCCGGCCGGGTAGCCGTACGTGCTCTCGCCGCGCTCGCTGCCGGGCTGGACGCGGGCCTCGCCGGTCTCCGCGGCGGGCGCTTCGGCCCCGAAGTAGCCGCCGGCCTGGCCGACGTAGGTGCCGTCGTCGGCGATGGCGTCGGCGCTCTGGTACGGGGCGTCGGCTTCCGGGGCGAGCGCGCGCTCGGCCGGGCTGAGCCGATCCAGCGGCGGCCCGGCATCGTGGTCCTTGGTCAGGTGCGGATCGTGGTTGTGGGGATTTTCGATCGGGTTCATCGCGGACTCCTGCGGGCGACGCCGGGCGCGGCGCCAGCCGGGTTCCGGCAAGACCGGTGCCGGCGAGGCGATACTGGTGCACCATGACGCCTTCCGACACGCTCCAGGCCGCCCATGCCGCCCGGGAGATGGGCCTGTCCCTGCCGAGCCCGGGCTATCTCTTCGGCGCGTTCTTCTTCAGCCTCGCGGGCTTCGCGGCGTGGCGCTACGGCAAGGTCGTCGAGCGCCCGCGCACGCGCTGGCTGGGGGCGGCGATGATGTTCTACCCGTACCTGGTCGGCCGCACCTGGCTGCTGTGGCTGGTCGGCATCGCGCTGTTCGCGGCGATGTGGTGGGACGGCACCAACGGCGGCGATTGACAGCCGCCGCCCGGCTCAGGCGCGGACGAGCAGGTTGAAGCGCGCCGTGGCGCCGCTGGCGGTCGCCTCGAGGTGCAGCGGCAGGCGCTGGCCGGTCGCGTGCTCGAGCACCACGAGCCCCGACGGCGGCGCGGCGCCGGC
>DASVLN010000583.1:0-2031 GCA_036384855.1 Burkholderiaceae bacterium
ACGTGGTCGCGCGCGGCCGCGTCGAGCCGGCGGCCAGTCCGTACCGGCTCACGGGCGTCACGATCGACGTCACGGAGCGCGAGCTCGCGCTGGCGGCGCTGCGCGAGGCGACCGAGCGCAGCGCGCTGGCCACGCGCGCCGCGGGCATCGGCATCTGGGAGTGGGACGCCGACACCGGCGTCTCGCGCTGGGACGAGGAGATGTTCCTGTTGCGCGGCCGCAAGCCCCGCCCCGAGTGCCCGTCGTTCGAGGAGATGTACACCTGGGTGCATGCCGACGATCGCGCGCTCGTCGACGAGCAGATCCGGCTGTCGCGCGAGGAGGACCGGCCCGCCTACTACGAGTTCCGCGTGCTCTGGCCCGACGGCAGCTGCCGCTGGCTCGCCTCCCGGTCGCTGCCGGTGCGCGACGAGCGCGGCCGCACGCGCATGCGCCTGGGCGTCAACTGGGACGTGAGCGAGGCGCGCGAGGCCGCCGCGGCGCGCCAGGAGCGCGCGCTGGTGCTGCGCGAGAGCCAGGCCAAGTCCGAGCTGCTCGCGCGCATGAGCCACGAGCTGCGCACGCCGATGAACGCGGTGCTGGGCTTCACGCAGCTGCTGCTGACCGAGGAGGCCGCGAGCGCCGAGGCCGAGGCTGCGGCGACCGCGCCGGGCGACGCCGCGGGCCGCGCGCCGCCCTCCGTCACGAGCCGGCGCATCCGCCTGGAGCACATCCGCTCCGCCGGCGAGCACCTGCTGACGCTGATCAACGACGTGCTGGAGCTCTCGCGCCTGGACGGCCCCGAGCAACGCGACGTCGTGCTGCAGCCCGTGCAGCTGGGCGCGCTGGTCGCGCAGACGCTGCCGCTGGTCGAAGGCCTCGCGCGCAAGCACGGCGTCACCGTGATCGCGCCGCCCAGCGGGCTGCAGGTGCGGGCCGAGACGACGCGGCTGAAGCAGGTGCTGCTGAACCTGCTCACCAACGCCATCAAGTACAACCGGCCCGGCGGCACGGTGCGCGTGGACGCGGTGCCCGAGGCCGGCCGCGTGCTGCTGCGCGTGAGCGACGACGGCATCGGCATGACGGCGGCGCAGCAGGAGCTCGCGTTCGAGCCCTTCAACCGCGCCGGCGCCGAGCGCGACGAGATCGAGGGCACCGGCATCGGCCTGACCATCGTGCGCACGCTGGTCGAGCGCATGGGCGGCCGCATCACCGTCGCCAGCACGCCGGGCGTGGGCAGCGTGTTCGCGGTCTCGCTGGACGCGGCCGCGGCGGCCGCCCCTCTCGCGCAGCCGACGCGGCGCGTGCTGTACGTCGAGGACAACGAGGTCAACGTGATGATCGTCGCCGAGCTCGTGCGCCGCCGCGGCGACGTCGAGTTCCACAGCGCGCCCGACGGCGCCACCGGCATCGCCAGCGCCGCGCGGCTGATGCCCGGGCTGACGCTCGTCGACATGCAGCTGCCCGACATCGACGGCCTGGAGGTGCTGCAGCGCCTGCGCGCCGACCCCGCGACCGCCGGGCTGCGCGTGGTCGCCCTGTCGGCCAATGCGATCCCCGCCGACATCCAGCGCGCGCTCGACGCCGGCTTCGACGACTACTGGACGAAGCCGCTGGACTTCGGGGTGTTCGGCGCGGCGATCGAGCGCGTGTTCGGGGCGGCCGGCCCGGTGACCTGACCGGCGCCGCCCTGCGGCCCGCGCCCGGGGACATGCCGGGTCGATCGCCGGACCGCCTGCCCCCCCTTCGCGGACGCCCCGGAATCACCCGAACCGCCCCTGCAGGTACCAGCCGCTCTCGCCGTCCGCCGGCGCGAAGCGGAAGCGATAGACCCACAGCAGCGCGCCGTCGTCGGCCTGGGCGATGAAGTAGTCGCGCGCGACGAGGTCTTCCCACCAGTCGGCCTCGATGCGCTCGGGCCCGGCGACGAGCCATAGCGGGCGGCCGTCCAGCAGCGGGGTGCCGGCCTGCTCGCGCAGCGGCCGGGGCGGATCGACGAGCCAGACGGGGCGGCGCTGGCGCGGCCAGTCGTGCGGCTCCTCGCGCAGGTCG
>DASVLN010000584.1:0-2720 GCA_036384855.1 Burkholderiaceae bacterium
CGGCAACCACGCGCGGGGCCGCCCCGCGCGACGGCCGCCACGGCCGCGGTACGCGGCGTGCCTCGACGAGCCCAACGCAACCCCGCTGGAGCCTCGTCGATGAAAGCGCTGACCTACCACTCGTCCAAGGACGTCCGCGTCGAGCAGGTGCCCGACCCCGTGCTCGTCGAGCCCGACGACGTCGTGCTGCGCGTGACCGCCACCGCGATCTGCGGCTCCGACCTGCACATCTACCGCGGCAAGATCCCGGCGATGAAGGCCGGCGACATCCTCGGCCACGAGTTCATGGGCATCGTCGAGGAGGCCGGGCCCGCCGTCACGCGCGTGAGGAAGGGCGACCGCGTGGTCGTGCCGTTCACGATCTCGTGCGGCGAGTGCTTCTTCTGCGCGCGCCGCCTGTTCGCCGCCTGCGAGACGACCAACACCGGCCGCGGCGCCATCGTCAACAAGAAGGACACGCGGCCCGGCGCCGCGCTCTTCGGCTACAGCCACCTGTACGGCGGCATTCCCGGCGGGCAGGCGGAGTTCGTGCGCGTGCCCAAGGCCAACAGCGGCCCGCTGGTCATTCCCGACTCGACGCTGGCCGACGAGCAGGTCCTGTTCCTCTCGGACATCCTGCCCACCGGCTGGATGGCCGCGGTCAACGCGGGCGTCGGCGAGGGCTCGACCGTCGCGATCTTCGGCGCCGGCCCGGTCGGCCTGATGGCGGCCGCGTCCGCGCGCTGCCTGGGCGCGTCGCGCATCTTCATGGTCGACCACCATCCCTACCGCCTGGACTTCGCGCGCGAGACCTACGGCGTCGAGCCGATCAACTTCGACGAGGTCGACGACCCCGCCGAGTTCATCATCCAGCAGACGGCCGGACGCGGCGTCGATGGCACGATCGACTGCGTCGGCTTCGAGGGCAAGGGCTCGGCGCTGGAGACCGCGCTGACGACGATCAAGCTCGAGGGCTCCAGCGGCGCGGTGCTGCGCCAGGCCATGGCCGCGACGCGGCGCGGGGGCATCGTCAGCGTGCCGGGCGTCTACGCCGGCTGGATCCACGGCTTCCTGTTCGGCGACGCCTTCGAGAAGGGCCTGACCCTGCGCGGCGGCCAGACCCACACGCAGGCCTACATGCCCGAACTGCTCGATCACATCTCGAGCGGGCGCTTGCGGCCCGACGTGATCATCACCCACCGCATGCCGCTGGCCGACGCCGCGCGCGGCTACGAGATCTTCGAGAAGAAGCAGGAGGACTGCCGCAAGGTCGTCCTGACGCCCTGAGCCTGCCCGTCCGTTCCTCCCCCTTCCTTCACCTTCGAAAGACCCGTCATGAACGCCACCACGTCCACCCGTCCGCTCGCTGTCGTCACCGGCGCCTCCTCCGGCATCGGCCTGGAGCTCGCCCGCCTGGCCGCCCGGGAAGGCCACGACCTCGTCGTCGCCGCCGACGGCGACGCCATCCACCGCGCCGCCGAGGAGCTGCGCTCCGGCGGCGCCGACGTCCAGGTCGTGCAGGCCGACCTCGCCACGCGCGCCGGCTGCGAGCAGGTGCTCGCGGCCCTCGGCGGCCGCCCCGTCGCGGCGCTGATGGCCAACGCGGGCCACGGCCTCGGCGAGGGCTTCCTCGACCAGAAGTTCGAGGACATCGAGCACCTCGTCGACACCAACATCATGGGCACGCTGATGCTGGTGCACGCCATCGGCCGCGGCATGCGCCAGCGCGGCGAGGGCCGCATCCTGCTGACCGGCTCGATCGCCGGCCTGATGCCGGGCTCGTTCCAGGCCGTCTACAACGCGAGCAAGGCCTTCGTCGACTCGTTCTCGTTCGCGCTGCGCAACGAACTCAAGGACTCCGGCGTCACCGTCACCTGCCTGATGCCCGGCCCGACGGAGACCAATTTCTTCGAGCACGCCGGCCTGCAGGACACCCAGGTGGGCACCGACGAGAAGGCCGACCCGGCGGACGTCGCCAAGGACGGCTTCGAGGCGATGAAGAAGGGCGAGCAGAAGATCGTCTCCGGCTGGAAGAACAAGCTGCAGGCCGCCATGGCGCACGTGACGCCCGACAGCGTGCTCGCGCAGCAGCATCGCAAGATGGCCGAGCCGGGCACGGCCAAGCACTGAGGGCCCATCGGCCGGCCCGCGGGTCCGCGCCTTCGCCGAACGGATGATCGCCGACCACGAAGGCTGGGCGCAGCACCTCGGCGAAGCCGCCCGGGTCTCCGGGCTCGAGCCGCCGCATCCGCCCGTCGGCGGCGACCCGACGCGCCTCGTCGCCGGCCGACGGCCGCGGCGCGCTCCGCGTCACCGCAAGCGTCAGCCGTCGTCGGTCCTCGGAACGTCGACGACGGGCCCCGGAGCTTCGACGCAGCTTCCCGCAGCGCGAGCAAGCTCGCGCCGGCACTCGCGGCGTCGCGCTCGAGCCGAGGCGCCGGGGCCGCGGGCGAGGACGTTCCTTCTCCAGGCCAGGAGCGTCCGTCCTTTCGGCGAATCGTCCTCGCGCGCGGAAGCAGCGATGCCGCCGGAAGGCGAGACGTCCGACCTCCAGGGCGGGACGTCGAGCGCGCCGGAGCGATCGCCGACGCTCGGAGAACCGTCGTCGGAGCTCCAGGGCCCGTCGTCGGATTTCCAGGGTCCGTCGTCGGAGCCCGGCGCTGCAACGCCCGGTTGCCGCGGGCGAGGATCGCGGCGCGGGAAGCCGTCGTCGGCCCGGCAGGCTCAGGCGCTCGCGCCCA
>DASVLN010000585.1:0-5083 GCA_036384855.1 Burkholderiaceae bacterium
GACGCCCGTCAACGCCGGCGAGCCGCGCTCGACGCGACCGGCGTGGCGGCGCAGCGCATGCGCGAACTGGCGTGCGGTGGACAGCGCCAGGTGCAGCGCCGGCCGGTCGGCGACGCGCGCGTCCTCGAAAGCGACGGCGCCGGCCTCGTCCAGGCGCAGCGCGAACAACAGCGCTCCCAGCGCCGCGTCGCCCGCGATCGGGGCGTAGGCGACATCCTCGTGGACGAGGCGGAGCTTGTGGTCGTCGAGCAGTTGCAGCAGGGCGGTCATGGCCGCGATTGTCGCCGCGTCGCGGATGCGGGGAGGGCGCCGTCCGCTCGCCGACCTTTCAGCCCGCGAACCCGTCCGCCGCCGTGTAGCGCTCGGCCGTGAGCCCGTCGAAGTCGATCTCCGGCGGGCGACCCGACAGCAGGTCGGCGATCGCGCGGCCGGTGCCGGCGGCCATCGTCCAGCCCAGCGTGCCGTGGCCCGTGGCCAGCGTCAGGTTCGCGAGCCGGGTGCGGCCCATCACCGGCGTGCCGTCCGGCGTCATCGGGCGCAGGCCCGTCCAGAAGCTCGCCTTCGAGACGTCGCCGGCGCGCGGGAAGAGGTCGGTCAGCACGAACTCCAGCGTGCGGCGGCGCGCCTCGACCAGCGCGAGGTCGTAGCCCGAGAGCTGCGCCATCCCGCCGACGCGGATGCGGTCGCCCAGGCGCGTGACGGCGACCTTGTGCGTCTCGTCCATGATCGTCGATTCCGGCGCGGCCGCGGGGTCGGCGATCGGCACCGTGATCGAGAAGCCCTTGACCGGATAGACCGGGATGTCGATGCCCAGCGGCCGCAGCCACTTGGGCGAATGGCTGCCGAGCGCGAGCACGACCTCGTCGGCGGCGAGGCGGCCCTGGTCGGTGTCCACGCCCGTCACGCGCCGGCCGTCGGCGTGCAGGCCGGTGATCGTGGTGCCGAAGTGGAACTTCGCGCCCAGCGCCTCGGCCATCGCGGCCAGGCGCTGCGTGAACAGCAGGCAGTCGCCGGTCTCGTCGCCGGGCAGGCGCAGGGCGCCGACGAACTTGTCCTGCACGCCCGCGAGCGCCGGCTCGTACTGCAGGTAGCCGGCGCGATCGAGCACCTGGTACGGCACCCCGTACTGGTCGAGGATCTCGACGTCCTTGCCGATGCCGTCCAGCTGCTTGCGGGTGCGAAACAGCTGCAGCGTGCCGAGCGCGCGCTCGTCGTACGAGATGCCGGTCTCGGCGCGCAGCTCCTTCAGGCAGTCGCGGCTGTACTCCGCCACGCGCACCATGCGCGCCTTGTTGACGCGGTAGCGCGCCTCGGTGCAGTTGCGCAGCATCGCGAAGCCCCAGCGCCACATCGCGGGCTCGAGCATCGGCTTGATGATGAGCGGGCTGTGGTGCATCAGCAGCCATTTGATCGCCTTGACCGGCACGCCCGGGCCGGCCCAGGGCGAGGCGTAGCCGGGCGAGATCTCGCCGGCGTTGGCGAAGCTCGTCTCGAGCGCGGGGCCGGGCTGGCGGTCGACGACCGTGACGTCGTGCCCCGCCTTCGCGAGGTAGTACGCGATCGACGTGCCGATCACGCCGCTGCCGAGGACGAGGACGGTCATGCGCTGCCTTCCGCCAGTGTAGGGATGCGCCGGCGCCGCTCGTGGCCGCCGGGGCGCGGGACGCCGCAGGATAACCTGCCGGCGCAGGGGACGGAACTCGCAAGCCGCGGCAAGCTCTGACGCCGATCGCCGCGCGCGGCATGCCAAGATGCGCTCCATGATGAAGAACACCGTCTCGTTCCGGGTCCTGCCCCTCGTCGCCGCGGCCGCGGTCGCCGCCTCGGGCCTTCCATTCGCGGCCGCCGCGGCCGACGGGCCTGCCAAGGTCGCCAAGGCCGCGCCGGCGAAGGCGAAGGCGATGGGCAGCCTGCCGGTGCAGGTGCGCGAGGTCGAGGGCGTGCACGAGTACCGGTTGCCGAACGGCCTGCAGGTGCTGCTGATCCCCGACGCGTCCAAGCCCACGGTCACCGTCAACGTGACCTACCGCGTGGGCAGCCGCTACGAGGGCTACGGCGAGACCGGCATGGCGCACCTGCTGGAGCACCTGATGTTCCGCAGCACGAAGACGATGGCCAACGTCTCGACCGAGCTCTCGAAGCGCGGCATGCAGTTCAACGGCAGCACGACGGCCGACCGCACCAACTACTTCGAGACCTTCCCGGCCGATCCCGCGCAGCTCGCCTGGGCGCTGCGCACCGAGGCCGAGCGCATGACGCACGCCAACGTCATCAAGAAGGACCTCGACAGCGAGATGACCGTCGTCCGCAACGAGATGGAGTCGGGCGAGAACAACCCCTTCCGCATCCTGATGGAAAAGACGAACGCCGCCGCCTTCCAGTGGCACGCGTACGGCAAGGACACGATCGGCGCGCGCTCGGATGTCGAGAACGTGAACATCCCGCACCTGCAGGCCTTCTACCGCAAGTACTACCAGCCGGACAACGCGACGCTGATCGTCGCCGGCTCGTTCGATCCCGCGAAGGTGCTCGCGGAGATCGCGCAGGACTGGTCATCGACGCCGAAGCCGACGCGCGTGATCGAGCCGACCTACACCGTCGAGCCGGTGCAGGACGGCGAGCGCGAGGTCACGCTGCGCCGCGTCGGCGGCGAGCAGGACCTGTTCGCGACCTACCACGTCCCGTCGATGGCCAGCCCCGACATCGCGGCGCTCGAGGTGGTCGCCAACGCGCTCGGCGACACCCCCAACGGCCGGCTGCACAAGCGCCTCGTCGAGGCCGGCAAGGCCACGCAGGCGTTCGCGTGGGTCTCTCGCGACGCCGATCCGGGCCAGTTCAACGTCGGCCTGATGCTGAAGAAGGACGACGATCTCGCCGCGGCGCAGAAGATCTTCCTCGACACCATCGAGAGTCTGAAGTCGGAGCCGATCACGGCCGAGGAGTTGAAGCGCGCGCAGCTGCAGTCCGACAAGGCCTTCGACCAGCTGATGGCCGACCCGCAGCAGCTGTGCGTGACGTTGTCCGAGTCCATCGCCGGCGGCGACTGGCGCCTGCTGTTCCTGCAGCGCGACCGCATCGACGCCCTGACGCTGGACGACGTCAACCGCGCCGCGCAGACGTGGCTCAAGGCGTCGAACCGCACCCTCGGGCGTTTCATCCCGACCGACGCGCCCGACCGCGTGCCCTATGCGACGCGCACCGATCCCGAGGCGCAGCTCAAGGATTTCAAGCCGCGCGCGGACATCGGCGCAGGCGAGGTCTTCGACTCGAGCCCGGCGGGGCTGGACAAGCGCAGCCAGGTCTTCACGCTGCCCAACGGCATGAAGCTCGCGCTGCTGCCCAAGAAGACGAAGGGCGCCACGGTGCAGGTGGTCTTCGACCTGCACTTCGGCTCGCTGGACGACCTGCGCGGCAAGCGCGCCGCGGCCGTCGGCGCGGGCATCGTGATCGGCACGGGCACGGAGACGAAGACGCGCGCCCAGCTGTCCGACGCCTTCGACGCGCTCAAGACCGACTGGGAGCTCAACGGCGGCCTCGGCTACGGCCACGCCGCGCTGGTGACGAAGCGCGAGCAGCTGCAGCCGGCGCTCGCGCTGCTGGCCGAGGCGATGCGCAAGCCCGCGTTCCCGGCCGACGAGTTCGAGCAGGGCCGGCGCCAGACGATCCAGCAGCTCGAGAAGGCCGCCGACGAGCCCAGCGCCGTCGCTAGCCACGCGCTGTCGGCCGCGCTGCACCACTATCCGGCCGACGACCCGCGCTACGCGCCCTCGATCCCCGAGCAGATCGCCGAGCTGCAGGGCATGAAACTGCAGGACGCGGCCGACTTCTACCGCAGCTACTGGGGCGCCGACCACGCCGACATGGCCATCGTGGGCGACTTCGACGCCGCCCAGGTCAAGGCCGAGGTCGAGCGCCTGTTCGGGGACTGGAAGTCGCAGCACCCGTTCGAGCGCTGGCGCAACCCGGTCTCCGACGCCAAGGGGCTGCACCTGGTCGCCGAGATGAAGGACAAGGCCAACGCCGTCGTGATCGGCACGCTGCCGATGAAGCTGCAGGACACCGATCCCGACTACCCGGCGCTCGTCGCCGCGGCGCACGTGCTGGGCGGCGGCGAGTTCGGCTCGCGCCTGAACGCGCGCATCCGCATCAAGGACGGGCTGTCCTACGGCGCCGGCGCGAGCCTCGCGGCCTCGCCGTTCGAGCCGGCGGGCGCGGTGCAGTTCTACGCGATCTACGCGCCGCAGAACCGCGCCCGGGTCGAGGCCGACTTCGCCGAGGAACTCGCCCGCTTCGCGAAGGACGGCATCACGCAGGCCGAGCTCGACACCGCCAAGCAGGCGATCCTCGCCGAGCGCCGCACCGCGCGCACCGACGACGGCGCGGTGGCGCACGGCTGGGCCGACAAGCTCGACGAGGGCCGCACCTGGGCGTGGTCGGTCGAGCAGGACGCGAAGCTGCAGGCGCTGACCGTCGACCAGGTCAACGCGGCCATCCGCAAGTGGATCGTGCCGGCGGACGCCGACTGGTCCATGGCCGGCTCCTTCGAGGCCGCCAAGTGAGCCACGGCGCCGGCGACCCGCTGCCGCCGCTGCCGGCGGCCGAGCCCGGCCGCTACCGCCACTACAAGGGCGGCGAGTACGAGCTGGTCGGCGTCGCGCGCCACAGCGAGACGCTGGAGGCGCTCGTCGTCTACCGGCCGCTCTACGGCGAGGGCGCGCTGTGGGTGCGGCCGCACGCGATGTTCTTCGAGGACGTCGAGGTGGACGGCCGGCGCCGGCCGCGGTTCGAGCGGATCTGACGGGTTGCCGCCCGCCTGCGCGCCCGGCCGGCCCCGGCCGCCTGGCGACGGCTGCTCGTCGATTCATCCCACCATTTCGTCGGTCGGTCGCATCCGGCGTTGCGCCGGCGGGAGGCCTCGATATGCTGGCGCCACTCGTCGGATCCGGCCTGCGCGCGCGCACCGGATCCGATGCGCCGCGCCCGCAAAACGATCCCGAGGAGCTCGCCCCGATGACGTCCCGCCGCCCCGCCTCGTCCCCTTTCCCGGTCCGCCCGGCGACCCTCGCGGCGCTGGCCGCGGCCG